>CAYFSN010000056.1:0-13363 GCA_964345845.1 uncultured Christensenella sp. | reverse complement strand
GGCGCCATAGCCAAGTGGTAAGGCGAAGGTCTGCAAAACCTTTATTCCCCAGTTCAAATCTGGGTGGCGCCTCCAAGGCTAATAAGTTGCTGTCTGTAACCAGGCAGCAACTTTTCTTTTCGCTGAAACACAATTTCAACTGTGCTATAATGCTGAGAGCGCAAAGGAGGTGGTGTTGGTGCAATCAGATATTTATGAACTGGTATCGCTTGGGATGCGGTATTGGTTTGTACTGCTGGGCATCATCATCCTGCTGCGCGCTGGGCGGTGGGCTTTAAAGGAGCATCGTGATTATCGCCGCACCATAGCAGCGCTGCCAGACGCCGGGCTGATTGGCGAAATTGTCAACATCGAAACCGGCGAAGCACAGCCGCTGCCCAGGGAAGGGGTTATTGGCTCCGGCAGGGGATGCGATGTTCGCCTGCATGGCCTGCGGACACGTGAGCTTGAGTTCATTCTAAAAGAGGGCACCGGCGTTCATATTATGCCGTGTCATGTTCGCCATCAGGCGCTTTTGGATGGCCAGCCTGTAGACCGGAGGGATTCCTGGGCGCTGCACGGCTCCAGGATTAGTCTGCCGGGCTACTATTTGCGCTTTCGGCTGTTTGCCGGGCTGGATGTGCCCGCGATTCAGCACAGCGACGCACAACAGATGGGGGCGCAGGAGAACACCCAATCAGCGGATGCGTTTGATATGGAGCAGCTGATGGAAATTGACGGTATGCCCCAAGGCTATCCGTATGATGGCTTTGCGGATGATGCCTATGCGCCGCAGGCGGAGGAGCAACCCCGGAACCTTGATTTGACCTGGATGTATGCCATACCGCCGGCGCTGGAACACTTAGAACAAGCATCGGAATCGTCCACAGAGCAACAGCAGCGTCCCCGCGGTAGCATATTCCGGCGAAACAGGAGGAGCAACAGGCATGACCCCTCGTAGCGCGTCTCAGGGAAAACGTCTGATTGGCACCGTGGTGGTGTTCTTCTTCTCTGCCTTCCTCCTGCTGGCGTTGAAGGATATGCAGCCTCTTTCTTTTCTGATGATGGTTATGGTGCCCGGCATCTTCTACGCCGCCACCATGCTGATTCCGCGCCTGTTCCCAGCTGACCAGCTGATGCTAAGCATGGTGAACTTTTTGTGTGCCTTGGGTGTATTGGTGCTGTACCGCATGAATCCTCAGCAGGGTGTATCACAGGCTATCAACTACGGCATCGGGGCAGTGGCCATGCTGTTTTGCATTGTGCTGGTGCGGGTGATTCACCATTGGCGCCCGGTGATAGGCATTGTGGCCATTGGCTCTTTGGCGCTGATGGCGCTGCCGTTACTCTTTGGCACTGAGCGAAACGGCGCCCGCGCCTGGGTTCGGCTATTGGGGGTTAGTTTTCAGCCCAGCGAATTGGTAAAACTGGCGCTGCTGGTCGTCGTTTCTTTCCTGTTGGCCAAGCGCAAAGTGGTGTTAACCGTGGCTTACGCCGGCGCCTGCCTGCTGATGCTGATGCTGCAAAAGGACCTGGGCACGGCCCTTATCTACTACGGCACCGTCATGGTGCTTGTGTTTGCGGCGACACGCAACTACCTGTACATGGGCTTGGGCGCGCTGGGCGCGGCTACGGGCAGTGTCATTGGCTACAATATGTTCAGCCACGTTCGGCGCAGGGTGAGTATCTGGATTGACCCTTGGCGGGACTATGCGGGTTCAGGGTATCAAATCGTACAATCCCTCATCGCCATGGTGAATGGCGGTGTATTCGGCATGGGTCTGGGGCTGGGTAACGCCTACGACATTCCGGAGAGCACCACGGACTTTGTTTTCTCCATCATACTCAATGAGTTCGGCCTCATATTTGGCGTATGTGTTGTTGGCATCTATGTGCTTCTGTTTCTGCGGGGGATATCCGTATCCCTTCGGGCGAACAGCCGCTTTCACTCGCTGCTGGCAGTTGGCGCGTCGTGCATGATTGCGCTGCAGACATTTATCATCATCGGCGGAAACATCAAGATGATTCCACTAACGGGCATTACGCTGCCGTTCATCAGCTTTGGCGGTACCAGCCTGCTTAGCAGCATGTGCGTCATGGGCTTGTTGCAGGGGGTGGCCAGCATCAACGATGACGACATTCTCGCCGACCGGGAGCTGGCCTTGATGCAGGAGGAATACGCGTGAAGCTGATAAAGCAAAACGTCAAACTCATCGCTGTTATAGTATGCCTGTTGCTTATCTCGCTCATCGCCTATGGTGCGTACAGCATCAGCACGCATGGCAGCAGGTGGTTTTCATCCGGGGCAAACAACTACCTGCGCCGAACAAAGGCAAACGTCATTGCGGGCACCATTGTAGACCGGCACAGCATCGTGCTTGCACAAACCACGCCTGATGGAAAACGGCAATACCATAGGGACGCAGACACGCGCAAAGCCATGGTGCACGCTGTAGGCGACCAGGTAAACAACATTGCCTATGGTGCCGAGTCCTTCATGGCAAATTATCTCTATGCATTTAACGAGAGCTACATTGAGCGACTGGCGCAGGTGTTCCAGGGCAAGCCGCGCAAGGGGAACGACATTCGGCTGACGCTGGACAGCGTACTCAGCAAAAGAGTGTATGACCTGTTTCCGAACGGCAAACGTGGGGCTGTGGTGGTGATGAACTATCGCACGGGGGAGTTGCTGACCCTGCAAAGCTACCCCACGTTTGACCCCATGGCCTTGCCGCCAGACATCAAGGAGCATGCCGAGAGCCCTTTCTGGAATCGGGCCACCAAGTGGATCAGCGCCCCAGGTTCTACGTTTAAGGTCATCACGCTGGCGGCGGCGCTGCAGCATTTTCCGGATGCACTGGATAAGCACTATGAGTGCACCGGCGCGCTGCCCGTGGACGACATCACAATAACAGATGCCGGCAACGCAGTGCATGGCAACATCACGCTAAAAAAAGCGCTGGAAGTCAGCTGCAATATCGTATTTGCCCAAGTGGCCCTGGATGTAGGCGACAAGGAACTGGCTAAAGCAGCGGCCGGCTTTGGCTTTGGAGATTATTTTTTGTTCAGTGACCTGGTTGTGGAAAACTCCGTGTACCCCACTGTGAACCGGACCAACAGGGAAATCGCCTGGACCGGGCCTGGGCAGAGCAGGCTGCAAACCACCCCGCTGCATATGTGCATGGTGGCTTCTGGCATTGCCAATGATGGCATGATGATGGAGCCCAAGATCCTGCTGAATGCAAGAAACAGCGAAGGGGAAAGCCGCTTCTCTTTTGTGTCGCGCGAGTACAAACGTGTATTAACCAAGGAACACGCCGACACCGTAGCAAGCTATATGCGCTCGGCTGTTCAATCTGGCACCGGTACAAGGGCGGCGGTGAAGGGCCTGCCCATAGCGGGAAAAACCGGCTCTTCGCAGATTGACGGACAGGAACTGACCAATGCCTGGTTTATTGGCTTCATTGACGACCCGGCACATCCGTACGCACTGTGCGTGGTTGTAGAGGACGCAGGCGGCGGCGGCTCAGTTGCCGCGCCAATTGCCGGAGCCATTTTCCGGCATCTGACGGGAAAGTAGCGGTTACTCATCGGCTTGAACGCACTGATGTGGGCTGATATAATAATTTTGTAAGGAGCGTGGTATTCGTTTTTGCTGGTTTTCCACCGGAGATGGTTGATTTCATGCTTGACCTCCGGTTTAACAACAACAAGACTTTTATGCAGGAGCAGCGCGACCGCTATCACCGCGTAATGCGTGACCCGTACTATGCGCTGATTAATGCGTTGGCACCACTGATGCTGTCCATTGACCCTCAGATGGAAGTACGACCGCATAAGGTACTGTCGCGCATTTTTCGTGACACACGCTTTAGCAGGGACAAGTCGCCCTACCGTGACCATCACTGGATTGCCTTCCGGCGCGCAGGTGAACCCAGGGACCGCGCTGTGATGTTCTGGTTCGAAGCCAGGGTGGAAGGGCTCAGTTGGGGGCTGGGATTCTGGGGCGAAAACAGACCCGCCATGGATATGCTGCGCAGAAGGATGATTTCCCATCCTGACGACATGCTGTCCGCAATGGATGCCCTAAAGGGAAGACCGCTGGTTATCACCGGTGAAAGCTTCAAGCGTATGGCTGTTCCGGAAGAACTGCACAAGCGGCTCAAGCCCTACTATGCCAAGAAAGGTTTGTTTGTCAATCGCAAGAACTATCAACCTGAATGGCTGTTTACAGAGGAATTGCTACCCCAACTTCAGGCAGACTACCAGGCCATGGCGCCATTTTATCGCCTACTGCGTGGGTACCACGATTTATCAACAATAGAGGGGTTTGTGCATGAATGATTTTCGCGCGTTAATGAGCGGAACGGACCTGCGCGCCGTGGCCATGGGGCCGGACGCGGTGCTGACAACTGATGTGGCAGAGCGCATCGGAGCCGCGTTTGTCTCGTGGTTGCAGCAGAAGGGTCAGCCCGCGCAGGCGGACAGAAAACTGGTTGTTGCCATTGGACGGGATTCTCGGCTAAGCGGTGAAGAACTGCTGAGCGCCTGCGCACGCGGTATGGCAATACAAGGTGCCGATGTTAAAGACTTTGGCATGTGTACCACACCCGCGATGTTCAAGTCCCTGGTAGAGGCACCCCCATGGGCTGATGCTTCCATTATGGTGACGGCGAGCCATCACCCCTCAAACCGAAATGGGTTTAAGTTCTTCACGCCTGAAGGCGGAATAACGTCAAAGGACCTCTCGGGTATCATTACCTTCATGGAGTCGGAATTGCCGGTCGCCCAAATTGAGGGCAGCGTTACTGAAGCTGACTACCTAAGTGAGTACCGCAAAGGACTGGTGCGCTTGGTGCAGGAAAAGTTGGATGATCCCGTGCCGCGTCCATTGCTGGGGCTTCATGTTGTGGTGGATGCCGGAAACGGCGCGGGCGGTTTCTACGCCGATTTGCTGGAAGGTATGGGCGCGCGTGTTGAAGGCAGCCAATTTCTGGAGCCCGATGGCCATTTCCCCAACCATCCGCCAAACCCGGAGGACCCGGTAGCCATGGAAGCGTTAAGTCAAGCCGTCATACGCCATCAGGCTGATTTGGGCGTCATCTTCGATGCCGACTGCGACAGAGCCGCCATTGTAGACGCCATGGGGCTAGCCATCAACCGCAACCGTTTGATCGCTTTGGTCAGCGCCATGTTGCTGAACGTCGAACAAGGACTGACCATTGTTACCGACTCCGTTACATCCTCTGGACTATCCAAGTTCATTGGCGAATGGGGCGGGGAGCACTACCGGTACAAACGCGGCTACAGAAACGTGATTGACGAAGCCAAACGGCTCAATGAGATGGATATCAACTGCCCCCTCGCCATTGAAACCAGCGGGCATGCCGCCCTCCGCGAAAACGACTTCCTGGATGACGGCATGTACCTGAGCACCTTGCTTGTCTGTGAAGCAATGCGTCTGAAGCGCGAAGGCAAGTCCATCAGCAATATGCTGGAAGGCTTACAGGAACCCGTGGAACGCACAGACATCCGGCTCACTATCCTGGATGCGGACGTTCAGACGGCGGGACGCACGCCTCGCAAGCGGAAGACTGGCACCTTGCGCCGGATAACCGGGAAGGTGTCCGTATCAGCTTTAACCTGGGGCATGAACTGGATAACGCCTGGTTCTTACTGCGCTTGTCTGTGCATGACCCTGTGCTGGCGCTCAATGTGGAAAGCGATGTACAAGGCGGCGTGAATACCATATTGAAGAAACTGTACCAGGTCATTCATGATAGCGCCTCCATCGATTTGGAGCCCATCGTTCGGTTAATCAACGCTTGAGAGGTTTAGAGAGAATGGCCAAACATCTGCAGACCATCCACACCATCCGCATGCTCTCAGCCGACATGGTTCAGAAGGCAAACAGCGGACATCCCGGCGCGCCCATGGGCATGGCGCCCATGGCCTATGCGCTTTGGATGCATGCTATGAAGCACAGCCCCAAGGTGCCCGATTGGGCTGACCGCGACCGCTTCGTGCTATCCAATGGACACGCAAGCGCACTGCAGTACTCCTTGCTGCACTTGTGCGGGTATCCCATGACCATGGACGAAATCAAGCAGTTTCGGCAGTGGGAGTCGCTGACCCCTGGACATCCCGAGTACAAGCACACCGTCGGCGTGGAAACCACCACGGGCCCCCTGGGACAAGGCTTTGCCAATGCGGTTGGGTTTGCCATCGCGGAAACCATGTTGGCCGCGCACTTTAACCGTCCAGGTTTCGAAGTCGTCAATCACCGCACCTATGCCATGGCGGGGGATGGCTGCATGATGGAAGGCATCACCAGCGAAGCGGCTTCACTGGCCGGTACATTGAAGCTGAAGAAACTGGTTGTGCTCTATGACGACAATGAGATTTCCATTGAGGGAAGCACAGATTTGGCTTTCACAGAGGATGTACCAAAGCGCTTTGAAAGCTACGGATGGCGTGTGCTGCGCGTGAACGACGGCAACGACTACAAGCAAGTGCTGGACGCGCTAGAGCAAGCAAAGGAAAGCGATAAGCCCACGCTGATTGTGTGCCCGACCATCATTGGCTATGGCAGCGCCGCAAGGCAGGGAACCGCATCGGCGCATGGTGAACCCTTGGGCGCCGACAACCTGGCGGATGCGCGCAAGGCCCTGGGCATGGGCGAGGAATCCTTCTGCGTACCGGATGATGTTTACCAGCACGTAGCCGAACTGATGGCGCAGGGCAACCAGGCCAGCGCAGATTGGCAAAGGCAATTTGACGCCTATGCGAAGGCGCATCCGGAGCTTGCTAAGGAATGGGAAGCCTGGCACGGAGATATTGACGCCGATGCCTTGCTGAACGATGCATCCTTCTGGGCGAACAAAGGCGCGAAGGAGGCCACCCGTGCCAGTTCCGGCAATGTGATTGCCAAACTCGCGAGCATTGTGCCTAATCTGGTTGGCGGCTCTGCTGACCTGGCCCCCTCCAATAAGACAAATATTCCCGGAAGCAGCGGTTTCAGCGCTGATAATCCAACCGGTCGCATCATGCACTTTGGTGTGCGGGAGCATGCCATGGCCGCCATCTCCAACGGAATGGTTCTGCATGGCGGCTTGAAGGTATTCTGCGCCACCTTCTTTGTTTTCACGGACTACATGAAGGGCGCCATGCGTTTGTCTGCCATCATGAACTTGCCGCTCATCTATGTGCTGACCCACGATTCCATTGGCGTTGGCGAAGACGGCGCGACCCATCAGCCGGTGGAGCACTTGGCCGCGCTTCGTGCAACGCCGAATATGCGCGTGCTTAGGCCCTGCGATGCCAACGAAACCACCGCCGCTTGGTACGCAGCGCTCACCATGCAGGGTCCCTCCTGCCTGGTGCTGACGCGTCAGAACCTGCCCCAGTACAAGCAAAGCGGAAAAGGGCTGCTGAAAGGCGGCTATGTTCTCAGCCCAGCTAAGGGTGAGCCTGACTTGATTCTAATGGCTTCCGGCAGTGAAGTACAGCTGGTAATGGAAGCGCAAGAGCAATTGGCGCATGAAGGGATTGACTGCTCCGTGGTTTCCATGCCGTCCATGGATCTTTTCTTGCAGCAGCCTAAGGAATACCAGGACAGCGTACTGCCCCCGCAGGTCAGGGGACGCTTGGCGGTGGAGGCGGGTGCGACCATGCCTTGGTATCGCTTTGTTGGCCTGGATGGACAAGTCCTTGGCCTGGATGCCTACGGCGCGTCCGCTCCTGCCGAAAAACTGTTTGAAGAATATGGCTTTACTGTGGAAAACGTTGTGCGTATGGCCAAGGATATCGCAAAATAGTCTTTCCATATTACAAATAACATCAGCCGCTTTCATATGAAAGCGGCTGATGCTATTTATTGAACCTGGAACTACGCGAGGTTACAGTTTTCGAAACACTGAAATGACTTTGCCCAGAACCTCCACCTCGGTGCTGTAGATGGGCTTCATAGCTGCGTTTTCAGGCTGCAGGCGAACACGGCCTGGTTCGCGGAAATAGCGTTTGACGGTAGCGTCTCCGCCAATCATGGCGACCACAATATCACCGTTGTTGGCCTCGCGCTGCCGCTTCACCACCACGTAATCTCCATGCAATATGCCGGCGCCAATCATGCTGTCGCCGCGAATAGTAAGCGCAAAATGCACACCGTCACCCAACATGGAAGAGGGGAAAGGCAGCACTTCGGTGCTATCCTCTTCCGCCAAAATTGGCGACCCGGCCGCAACAGGCCCCAACATGGGCAGCTGGCGGATTTCATCCCGGTCATCCTCTGTTTGGATGACACCCATGGCGCGGGGTTTCATCGCATCACGAACCAACAAACCCCGGCTTTCCAGCCGGCATAGGTGCCCGTGCACAGTGGAGGTAGACTTCAACCCAACAGCCTCGCCAATCTCACGAACAGAGGGTGGATAGCCCCTTTCCGCGATTTCACTTTTGATGTATTCCAGGATGCGCGCCTGGGTGTCACCCCGGGGCCTCCGCTTTTTCGTGATAGGCGTTGACATTGCGTTCCCTCCCATTGGTTTGCGTCATTATAACATGCAAACATGCGTTTGCATAGTTCTTAATTTTCACCCTGTTCAGATTCCGTTTCCGGGTGCCTATCCACTGCATCATCAGGGGTGGCAGCAGGGGAGAAGTCTGGCATCGGGATATGCTGTGCGGCCTCGCGCCTACGTGAATCCTTCATCGCCGCGTAGTGACGCTTTGTGGTATTAACATCGGAGTGGCCCAGCGCATCGGAAACCAAGTAAATATCACCAGTTTGCTGATACAGTGCAGTGCCAAATGTACTGCGCAATTTGTGGGGACTAATGCGCTTTTTGAGCGGCGCGGCAATGAGCCCATACTTTTTTACCAGATTTTCAACCGCGCGGGTGGTAATTCTGCGGCGCTGGAGTGATAGAAACAGCGCATGCTCATGACCGGGCAAGGGCGCAATCTCCTCGCGTTCCCGAAGGTATGCCTCCAAGGCTTCGCGCACCTGGTCCGGATAGTAGAGGATGGTCTGGTCACCGCCCTTACGCGTGACGACAAAAGCGTTTGCCTCCAGGTCCAGGTCATCGATATCCAAGCCTACCAGTTCACTGACGCGCACGCCCGTGCCTAGAAACACAAACAGAATGGCCATGTCGCGGCCCCGAGTTATCTCCAGCAACTTTTGCTGGCGCTCAGACAAACCCTCGCCAGTGATAACCGCGTCCACCATGCGCTCAACCTCGTGTTGTTCCAGGTAGAGGATTGGTTTCTCTCGCCGCTTTGGCAACGTAATCATGGTGGCGACATTCGCGGGAATCAGCTCGTTCTTAAACAGATAATCAAAGAAGGAGCGAATACAGCTGAGTTTTCGCATGATGCCCAGTTCTTGATTCTGCACAAACGTAGGGGAGATGTCGCCGCCCGATTGCAGCTGATTGTTCATTTCAGTTTGGCTGACATATTGTTGCAGATACTCCTGAAAGCCAGCGATATCGCGGGCAGTAATGCCCGCAATCTCCGAAGCGCCAATCAGCGTGATATTACTATTCGCAAAAGACACAACTTCCGTTTGAAGGTATTGAAAGAACAGCCGCAAGTCATAGGCGTAGGCCAACCTTGTCAGCGGGCTGGTGGTTTGTGAAATGGTCCTAAAAAAATCGGTGCAAAGCATCGGCAGTTGCCGCTGAATCTCTTTGAGTTTCTCGTTTACCTTGTAGGACTGCTCAGTATGAAAGTCGGTACGATTCTTTGCCATAAGTCTCCTGTCAAAATGGTGGGGTTGATGGGGGGAGATTCTTTGACTTCAAAATCTAAATCGCCTTAGAACGCGTCCTGTGTAACGCCTGTGCAGCGATAGGGGCAGCGATGAAGGTTTGCCACAAACAACGCACAACGAGCATCGAGTTAATGCGCAATAAGTGACGGAGAAGTTTCAAACGAAATCAACTGGAGATTCTGCTGACGGCATGCACACAATGGGCTCGTTTAGTCGTATAGAAGGTGCCCAGAATGAGTCAACATCCGTATCATAGCGTATTCTTCGAAAAAAGACAATACTATTCGCAAAAGATGCCTTTCGCGAATAGTATTGAAATCGAATAATCGTTATTCTGTGGCTTGAGGCGCTCCCCCGTTGTGGTCAACATCGGAGAAAATGCGAATCACTTTCTGCACTTCTTCCTTAGCTAATGTGTCACAGCGGTTATTTTCCGGGTGATCCTGGTGTGCAGGTACCTTGTGAAAGGTTACGTCGTGTTGATGCTTTCGGATGGTCAGCAGCAACAACTTCCACAGGTCTTGATTCTCAACTGGCTTCTTGTCGGCGGTTTTCCAGCCCCGCTGTATCCAGGCGTCAATCCAGTTTTTCTCAAACGCATTCACCACATAGGTAGAATCAGAATACACTTCCACCCTGCAGCTTTGCTTTAACGCCCCCAGCGCGCTGATGACAGCGAACAGTTCCATGCGGTTGTTCGTGGTCTGGTGCATGTTGCCGCTGATTTCTTTCTCATGGGCACCGAACTTCAGAATCGCTGCCCATCCCCCGGGACCCGGGTTGCCGCTGCATGCGCCGTCCGTATAGACCTTTACCAGTTTCTTTGCGGGTATTGTCATGACTGCGCGCCAACCAACCTGACTGTATCGCGGGCTATGACCGCTTCTTCATCGGTGGGGATAACTAGAATGCGCACCTTGCTGTCATCGGTCGATACGTCCGCTTCCTTGCCGCGGATGTTGTTCTTGGACGCATCCAGCTTTGCCCCAAGGAACTCCATGCCCTCCATGACGTGCTGCCGCAGTTCGGGACCATTCTCCCCTATGCCTGCGGTAAACACGATGGCGTCCACACCGCCCATCGCCGCCGCGTAGGCGCCGATATACTTGCGCACGCCATAGCTTTGAATTTCCAGTGCTGTAATTGCATCCTCGTTGCCTTCAGCCGCGGCATCTTCTACGTCGCGCATGTCGCTGCTCACGCCGCTGATGCCCAGGAAACCGCTCTTTTTGTTGAGGATGTCCAGCATTTCGTCAATGCTGATGTTCTCATTGTTCATGATAAACTGCAGCACGGCCGGGTCCACACTGCCGCTGCGGGTGCCCATCAGAACGCCCTCCAGCGGCGTTAACCCCATCGACGTATCAATGCACTTGCCGTAGGCAACCGCAGCAATGGAGGAACCGTTGCCTAAGTGGCAGGTAATAACACGTACTTCTTCGGGCTTTTTGCCCAGCATTTCAGCGGCACGCTGGCTGACGTACATGTGGCTGGTACCATGGAAGCCATATCGGCGCACGCGCAGCCGGCGATAATAGTCCATGGGGATGCCATACAGGTACGCCTGCTTGGGCATGGTCTGATGGAAGGAAGTATCAAAAACAGCCACCATGGGGGTCGTGGGCATAATTTCCTTCATCGCCCGAATGCCCATCAGGTTGGCGGGATTATGCAGCGGGCTGAAGCAAATATTCTCCTCAATTGCGGCAATGACATCGTCATCAATCACAGCGGATTCGGTGAAGCGCTCTCCCCCATGTACGACCCGGTGACCAACAGCAGAGATTTCGTCCATCTGTTTGACGACGCCGTGCTCCTCGTCTGTCAACTGCTGAATCATGTAGCGGCACGCTGCCACGTGGTCAGACATTGGTGCTTCCAGCCTTCGCTTTTCACCATTGACGGTTTGTGTCAGCTTGCTGCCTTCAATGCCGATACGCTCCACCAGTCCTTTGGCCAGCGTCTTTTCACCGTCCATATCAATCAACTGATATTTCAGTGAGGAGGAGCCCGCATTCACAATCAAAACTTTCATGCTGTTTTCCTTCCTTTCCTTTTGTTACTCATTATACATGATATGAAGCCCAAAATGAAGGGCTTGATCAATTCCTCACGACCACTTGTGTGGTGTTATTGCATCGTCACTCCATCATGATGCAGCATCATGACTTTTGCTTGCATCAGTGCTGCATCGGAAGCATCATGTGTGCTGAACACCACCAGGTTATCTAGCTGTAGGATGATTGGTGCCAGGTCTTCCTTCAACGCCTGGTCCATGCCTGTGAAAGGCTCATCCAACAAGAGAACGTCCGCTCCTGTCAACAGCGCCCTGACCAACGCAATGCGCCGCTGCATTCCCCCGCTGAGGGCATTGGGCAAGACCTCAGGGTCGACAATGTGCATGGATGTAAGCATAGCACGCGCCTTTGTTTCATCTGCTGCCGGCATCCCAAGCAACACATTTTTCAGCGCGCTGCACCACGGCAGCAAGCGGTTTTCTTGGAACATAATGGTTGTTTTCACTGCCGATAGGCCCGCTACATCCCCCGACGTGGGAATCAGCAATCCAGCCAGCACCCTGAGCAGCGTCGTCTTACCAAGCCCTGAAGGGCCCATGAGCGCAAATGCGCCCTTTCTCGGCAAACTAAAGGAGAGGTTGCGTATGACCTCCGGTTTGTCTGGATAACCAGCCGTCAGTGATTTAACCTGCAGCATGTTCAGCTCTCCTTGCCCGATTGTTACGCATCAGCAGCCACTTCAGGATTTTTTCCAAGCATAGGCTCATCATAACCACCGCAAATGTCCAGGCAAACAGTTCGGACGTGTTCAGATATACCTTGGCGTCCTGCAGGTTTCTACCAATGGACAAAGGCGGCTTGGCGATGACCTCGGCCGCGATGCCCGCTTTCCACGCGAAGCCAATCGCCGTGGCACAAGCGGCATAGAAATACGGCATGACAGACGGCACATACAAGTAGCGCTGCCTGTTTGCCCACGTAAACCGATAGGCGTTAGTCATTTCAAGCAGTTGGTTATCCATCTGCTCAATGCCCTGTTGTACGCTTTGCCATACGATGGGCAGCACAGTCAGCATGGAGATGAAAACCGGAACCTGGTCTATCCGCAGCCACAACAACACCAGAATGATGAAACTGGTGATTGGCGTCGAGCGAATCAATGTACGAAGCGGTGAAAAGAACGCATCCGCCCATGTGCTATTGGCGCATACAATGGCAAGTATGCTTCCCAAAACCACGGCCAGCAGGTAGCCCGCTGCAATTCTCATGAGGGAGTCGAAAATGCTTTGCCAGAAGGCTGCTTGCTGCCCCAGGTAAAACAAGGTCTGTATGGTTGTTATGGGGCTGGGCAACAGCACAGGCATATTCAGCAGCATCGCCGCCAATTGCCAAATCACCAGCCACAATAACGCAGCCATGGGACGCACCCATGCGCTGTGCTTTTGCTTTCTGCCTTCTACCTTCATAGCACACCCACACCCATCAATAAAAGGAAAAGGGGAGCCAGCAAAGCCAGCTCCCCTTTGTCAGCAACTATTAGTCTTCGATGACCCGGGCCACAGCACCGGAGCCCACCGTGTGGCCGCCTTCG
>CAYFSN010000055.1:0-13480 GCA_964345845.1 uncultured Christensenella sp. | reverse complement strand
CCCACCATGGGGTTCACCTTGTTCTTGCGGAACAGGTTGAGGGCCTTGGCGAACAGCACGCCGCCGGCGGTGTCAAATACAAATGCGAACAGCCCCAGGCCCATGATGAGGGCGGTGTCCCAGCGCAGGAAGTTTTCGGCGACCATGGTAGAGCCGATGGTGATGCCAAGCAGGATGGTGACCAGGTTGGCCAGTTCGTTCTGGGCGGTCTTGCTGAGGCGCTCCAGCACGCCGCATTCGCGGATGAGGTTGCCGAACATCAGCGAGCCCACCAGCGGCGCGGACATGGGCACCAGGATGCCCGCCACCACCGTGACGATGATGGGGAACAGAATCAGCGCGGTTTTGCTGCTGCGCTGTTCGGTGTAGTCCATGCGAATCTGGCGCTCGGCCTTGGTGGTCAGCGCGCGAATGACCGGCGGCTGAATGACCGGCACCAGCGACATATAACTGTATGCCGCCACGGAGATGGGGGCCATATACTCGGCCAGTTTAAAGTGATTGGCAACATATAGCGTGGTGGGGCCGTCCGCCGCGCCAATGATGCCAATGGCGCTGGCCAAACGCAGCACCAGGTCGTCAGTCGCACCGGGCACCACCATGGGAATCAGCAAAATTGATACCAGGAAGGTGGCGAAGATGCCAAACTGCGCCGCCGCGCCAAAGAAAATCATGGTGGGGTCTTTCAGCAGCGGGGTGAAGTCAATCATGGCACCCACGCCCACAAAAATGAGCACCGGGAACAGTTCGTTCGCGATGCCCGCGTCAAACAGCACCTTTAGAAAGCCGGGCTCCTGCGGGGTGCCGATGACCGCGGCGGCGCCTGTGATGCCGGCCGCGGACAGCACCGGCGGCAGGTTCGCCAAAATGGCACCAAAGCCAATGGGCAGCAGCAACGCGGGTTCGTAGTCCTTTTTGATGGCCAGGTATATCAGCGCGAACGCAATGAGAAACATCACCAGCGTTTTCAGCCCCGCGGCTGAGAAGAGAAAGATGACGCCGGAAAACAGGTCCGACAACAGGGTGGTCAAGGTCATGGGCGTGCCTCCTCGGAGATGGATTTGGATATATGCGGCCGGTTATAGATGGGGCCAAGCGGCGCGTAGCGCCGCGCAATCCACTGGCAGATGCCGTCCAGGCCGGGGTACAGCATGCGCTCGGATATGTTCAGGTAGTCAAGCTTATCGCGGATTTCCAACTTGACCGCCGCCGGGATAATGATGCGCGTCAGCGCGGCCTTTAATCCAGGAAGCTGGTCCATCAGCGTGCCGGTGTCGCTGATGAGGGAAAACAGCGCGTATTGGTTTTCAATGCGGCTGACGGTGGACGCCGGCTCAAAAAACAGCGCGAAGGGCGTGTCCGACAGCGCCTGTAGGTCAGCCATGGTGGGCACGTGTCGGTCCAGCATGTCCTGGGAAAACACCGTGGCGCCGTCATCCAGCAGCAGTGCGCGCAGGCGGTCCGGCAGTTTGTGGTTGATGACCGCCATGTCGGCTACAAAGATGCACCCGGGCCGGTCATAGGCCCTAACATCCTCCGTGGCAAAGTGCGCCGCCACCAGGGGAGAGTAACTCCAGTCAAGCAGCCGGGTGGGCAGGCCAAAGTGCTGTCCGGTGGCCAGCAGCTGCCAGAAGGACTGGATGTTTTGCAGTTCCGCGTAGCCGTACTTCCTGAAACTGCGCAGTATCTGCTTTTCCAGGCCCAGGTTGTCACCCACACAGCGGTTCAGCGCGGGCAGCAGGCCCCAAGAGCTGTCCGTGACGCCGCGGAAGACTTTGTTGTTGCGGTAGCGCTCGATGGACGCATCCCATACATCCTCAAAGATGACGGCCTGCAACTCTTCCCAGCTGTGGATGATGCGTTCAATCATGCGGTTTAACCTTGCGCCGCTGCCAGGCGCGCGATGGCGCTGTCCAGCCGGCGGAGGGTTTCTTCCTTGCCCAGCAGGTAGCACAGCTCAATGGCGCCGCCGGGGGTGCTTTGCTGGCCGGAAATGGCGATGCGCAGCGGCCACAGCACAATGCCGTTTTTGCGGCCGCTTTCGCTGATGGCGTCCATCACCCGCTGGTGAATGTCCGCTTCCTGCCAGTTTTCTGTTTCTGCCAGTACCGGGCGGATGAACTGCAGGGCATCCAGTGCGGATTCCTGGGTGGACTTCATTTTCTTGTGCACGTAGTAGTCCAGGTCATAGTCCGGCATCTCGCGCAGGAAGGTCACCATATCCGGCACCCGGTCAAACACCTCGGTGCGGGGCTGCATCAGCTCTGCCAGGCGGGCATAGTCCATATTCAGCCCGGCCAATGCCTTGTCAAACCAGGGGGTCACCATGGCAAGGTACGCGCCTGCCGGCATGCGGCGGATGTACTCCGCGTTGAACCAGGTCAGCTTGTTGATGTCAAAGATGGCGGGGGACTTGGACAGCCCGTCCACGCTGAAGGCCTCCACCAACTCGTCCATGGTGAAAAACTCCCGGTCGTCTCCCGGGCTCCAGCCCACCAGCGCCAGGTAGTTGATGAGGGCTTCTGTTAAGTAGCCCCTGCTGACAAAGTCGCTGTAGTAGGCATCGCCATCACGCTTGGATAATTTGTGCTTGCTGTCGCGCATGACAGTGGGCAGGTGAATGTATTGGGGAATGGGCCAGCCCAGGGCATTGTACAGCAGGTTGTACTTGGGGGTGGAGGACAGGTACTCCATGCCGCGGATGACGTGGGTAATGCCCATGGTGTAATCGTCCACCACGTTTGCGAAGTTGTAGGTGGGCATGCCGTCTTGCTTGATGAGCACCATGTCGTCCAGCGTGTCATTGGGGGCGGAAATGTGGCCAAACACCAAGTCGTCAAACGAACTGTCGCCCGTCACGGGCGTGTTTTGCCGCACCACATAGGGTACGCCGGCATCCAGCTTCTGCTGCACTTCCTCTTTGGACAGGTGCAGGCAGTGCTTGTCGTACTTCCATGTTTCGCCGGTTGCCTCCACCGCGGCGCGGCGCTCGGCCAGTTCTTCCCGGGTGCAAAAGCAGTAATAGGCGTCGCCGCTGTCAATGAGCTGCTTGGCGTAGGGCAGGTAACTGTCCTTGCGCTCGGACTGAATGTAGGGTGCCACCGGGCCGCCCACATCCGGGCCTTCATCCCAGTGGATGCCGCAGGCCCGCAGGGTGTCGTAGATGACCTCAGTGGCGCCTTCCACAAAGCGCTCCTGGTCGGTATCTTCAATGCGCAGGATGAACACGCCATTGTGTTTGCGTGTGTATAGGTAGCAGTACAGCGCGGTGCGAAGACCGCCCAGGTGCATAAAACCAGTGGGGGACGGGGCAAAACGGGTACGTACGGTGGGCATGTAGTGCTCCTTTAACGATATGAAAGTGGCGGCAGCGTTGGCCGGCTTAGTTGCCGGGCCGGTAGCTGTCCTTTAAGCCGACGACCAGGTTAAACACGGCATTCTCTTCGGTGGAATCCCTGTCCTTGCAGAAGTAGCCGGTGCGCAGGAACTGGTAGGTGTCGCCGGGCTGAGCGGTTTCCAGCGCGCGCTCACCAAAGCCCTCCAGCACAGTGATGCTGTTGGGATTCAGCTGGGAAATGAAGTCCTTGCTGTCCACGCCTTCGTCCACTTCGTCTTCAGCCTTAAGCAAAGGCTCATACAGCCGCAAGGTCAGCGGCACACAGTCATTCGCGTTCACCCAGTGCAGCGTGCCCTTTACCTTGCGGTCGGCACCGGGCGAGCCAGAGCGGCTGTCCATGTCCACGGTACATACCAGGTGGTCAATGGTGCCGTCCGCGTTTTTCACCACGTCTTCACATTTGATGATGTAGGCGCCCTTCAGGCGTACTTCGCCGCCTGGACGCAGGCGGAAGAACTTCTTCGGCGGGTCTTCCATGAAGTCATCCGCTTCGATGTACAGCTCCTTGCCGAAGCTGACCATGCGCTCGCCAAACTCCGGATGGTCCGGGTGGTACTCAATGGGCAGCTCGTCTGTTTTGTCGGCGGGCCAGTTGCTCAGCACCACCTTGATGGGCTTTTGCACGGCCATCATGCGGGGCACCTTCGCGCCCAAGTCGTTGCGCACGCAATACTCAAGCAGCGCGAACTCCACCAAGTTGTCGGACTTCGCCAGACCGATGCGGCCAATGAAGTCGCGGATGGCGCCGGCGGTATAGCCGCGGCGTCGCATGCCGCTCAGTGTGGGCATGCGGGGGTCATCCCACCCGGTGACATAGCCTTCCTCCACCAGGCGGCGCAGGTGGCGCTTGCTCATCACAGTGCGGGTGAGGTTTAGCCTGGAAAACTCAATTTGCCGCGGGCCATGGCTCATGTCGCCGTGTTTGTCCACGTGCTTTTCCCGGAAGCCGGCGTTTTCCACCGCCCAGTCGTACAGCGGCCGGTGGTCTTCAAACTCCAGCGAGCACAGGCTGTGGGTGATGCCCTCGATGGCGTCGCCCAGGGGGTGGGAGAAGTCGTACATGGGGTAGATACACCAGTCTTTGCCGGTGCGGTGATGCTCCTGAAACAGGATGCGGTACATAACCGGGTCCCGCATGTTCATGTTGGGGGACGCCATGTCAATCTTGGAGCGCAGCACATAGCGGCCCTCCTCAAACTCGCCCGCACGCATGCGGCGGAACAGGTCCAGGCTCTCCTCCCAGGGGCGGTCGCGCCAGGGGCTGTTCTTGCCGGGGGTGGTTAGGGTGCCCCGGTACTCACGCATTTGTTCCGGGGTTAGTTCGCAAACAAACGCCAGGCCGCGCTTGATAAAGTCTTCGGCGATTTGGTAGCATTGCTCATAGTAGTCGCTGGCGTAATAGAGCCCGCCCGTCCACTCAAAGCCCATCCAGTGGATGTCTTCCATGATGCCGTCGACGTACTTGGTTTCCTCTTTTTCAGGGTTGGTGTCGTCAAACCGCAGGTTGCACAGCCCGCCGTACTTTTCCGCGGTGGAAAAGTTGGTGACCAGCGCCTTGCAGTGGCCGATGTGCAGGTAGCCATTGGGCTCCGGCGGGAAGCGGGTATGCACCTTGCTGCACCATCCGCTCGCCAAATCCTCGTCAATCAAATCCCAGATAAAGTTTGTACGCCCAGCATCCGCTTCCATGGTTACCCTCCAAAATATCAATGCACACATTATACAAGCCGCGCCTTGAAAGAACAAGGGGCAGACACTTGGCAGCATATGGTGTGTGTTTGTTTTTCGTGGGCTTGACGGCTGTGTGCGTTGCTTTCTATAATTCAGGCATGGATGAGAGATTTACCCGGTCCGCCATGCTGGTGGGGGAAGAGGGAGTCGCCCGGCTGAAGCAAAAGCGGGTGGCTGTGTTTGGCTTGGGCGGTGTGGGCGGCGCGGCAGCCGAGGCCCTGGCCCGCGCGGGCGTGGGTACCCTTGCCCTGGTGGATGGGGACGTGGTCTCCATCACCAACCTGAACCGCCAAATCATCGCGCTGGAAAGTACCATCGGCCAGCCAAAGGCACAGCTGATGGCTGAGCGTGTGCTGTCCATCAACCCAGAAGCCACCGTTCAAGCCGTTGCGGAATACTACACCGCTGATACGGCGGACGGCTATGACCTGTCACAGTTTGACCATGTGCTGGACTGTGTGGACATGGTCACCGCGAAGCTGCTGTTGGTGCATCGCTGTGCCCAGGCGGGGATACCGCTTATCAGCGCCATGGGCGCCGGCAACCGGCTGGACCCTACCCTGGTGCGCATCGGCGACATTACGGAAACCCGCATGTGCCCCCTCGCCCGTGTGATGCGAAAACAGCTGAAGAAACAGGGCGTGGAACGGCTGACTGTGGCCTGGTCTGCTGAGGAGCCCACCATGCCCCGCTGGCAGGAGCAAGTCAACGGCCGGCATCCGCCCGCCAGCATGCTGTTTGTGCCGTCTGCCATGGGCATTGCCATGGCGTCGCATGTTGTGCGGGCTTTGCTCCAACTCCTGTGAACAAACATGTAACAATTGGCTCAAATCTGACGAAAACATTGCAATAACAATAAAAATCAATTACAATATCGCATAGATTTGCCCTGGAAGGTGGGACTAGTATGCGAGAACTATTTGCGGCGCTGCCGTCACAGTTGGTGGAGGTGGTCATATACACCGCCATCGCGCTGGTGTTCATCACCGGCTTGACTAAGTGTATCTTTCCCTTCCGGCGGGCGGGCGGGTTATTCCGCCGTGCCATTCGCCAGATGGAGTTGATGACCAACAAAGAAGGCACCCGGCCTGTGTGGCAGGACGCCCTGTTCCTGGGCCGCCCCATGCAGGATTTGTGGAAGCGATTCTTGTTTAACGCGGAACAATTGGACGCCCGTGGGCTCAGCTGTGATACCCGGGACTACATCAACGACGACAATGTTTTCAGCGGGTACGCCCATTTGCAGTTGGCTGAGGTGATTCCGGGTCTGCTGACTTCCCTGGGCATTCTGGGTACCTTCATCGGCCTGATGCGCGGCCTGGGTAACCTGGATATCTCCACAGCCGACAGCACCATGCAGGGCATATCGCAGATGATTGGCGGCATGACCTTCGCCTACGGCACCTCCATCGCCGGTGTCGCCAGCTCTTTGGTGTTGAACATTTTGCTGCGCGCGTCCCAGGGCGGCGCGCTGGACGCCATGGACGACTTCAACGCCGCCTTCTCCGAACTGGTGATGCAGCAGCCTGTCGATGACCCGGTGTACCACAAGTGCCACCTGGAGGACCAGGCGGCCTTTTTCAGCCGCTCCGCCAATGAACTGAACCGCAATCTTTCAAGCGGCATCGAAGTGGCCATCGAGCGCGCGTTCGTGCCCATCAGCCACTCCATCAACAGCTTTATCATGTCAGAAACCCAAAGCCAGATGGAAGGGTTGAACAACATTGTGAACAACTTCGTGGGGCAGATGAACGCCGCCCTGGGCGGGCAGTTTATGCAGCTGGCAAAAACCCTCAGCGCCATCAACCAGGCTCAAACAGTAAGTTATGACACAATGAACGCCACCATGACGGCGGCGGACACCATCATGCAAAACATCGAGCGCACCAACGCCGTGACAGAGGCCGTCATTGGCCGGTTTGATGCCTATGTGCGCGACCTGACGATGTCCCAAAGCGGCAATGTCCAGCTGGCGGAGAGCATGTCCGGCATGCTGGGCAGCATGCACCAGACCCTGCAGCAGCAAAGCGAGGCCTACGGCCGCCTGCAAGCGGGACAGCAGGACATGAACGAGCAAATGCAGCAGTACGCCAAGTGGTCCGGCCGGGTGCTGGAGGCGGTGGAGAAACAGTCTGACGCTGCCATGGACCGCACCCACGAGGTCGCCAATGAAATGGCAAACTCCTCTAAAGCGCTGTCTGGAGCCTATACCTCCTTTGTGGAGAGCATCTCTACCGGGCTTGCCCGCACCATGGGCATGTTTGAAGAAAACATGCGCGACATGATGGGCGAAATGACCCGGCAGATGGCAGGCGTTGCCGCCAAACACCCGGGACAGACCGGCAGCGAGGGCGACCTGCAAAGCCTGTCCAAACTGCAGCAGGCCATGACCGACATGACCGCCGCCTTAAAAACCAACATTGTCGCCATGGAACAGATGGCTGAGGCCGTCAGATGACCACGCGAACTTCCAACCGCCGCCGCAGGCTGGTGCGGCAGGACATGGGCAGCTACTGGATATCGTTTTCCGATATGCTGTCCAGCCTGCTGCTGGTGTTTGTGCTGGCGCTGGCGTTCAGCATCTACCAGTACTACACACAATTGGACCTGAAAACCCAGGAGCTGGACGCGCAAAAGGCGGAGCTAGACCGCACGCAGATTGTGCTGGCAGAACAGGAAAAAGAACTGGAAACCTCCCGCGTGACCCTGATGGGCAAAGAGGAGGAACTGGCCAGCATTCAAATCCAGCTGAATCAACAGCAAAATGACTTGAACGCCGCGCAGACGGCGCTAAAAACCAAGGAAGAAGAGCAGGCGGCGCTGCAGCTGCAGCTGATTTCCCAGCGGGATACCCTGGCCAGCCAGGCCATCGAACTAGGGGCATTACAGGAAGCGCTGGGCGCCCAGCAGCAGCAGATTGACGACCTGCTGGGCATGCGCACGGAAATCATCCGCGAACTGAGCCGGTCGCTGACCGCGGCCGACCTGGGCGCCAAGGTTGACCCAAGCACGGGCGACATCATCCTGGACAGCCAGTTGATGTTTACCACGGGGGAAGACGTCATATCTCCTTCCGGACAAACGCAGCTGTACCGCCTTATTCCCGTATATCTCGGAGTGCTGATGCGGCCCGAGTACAAGGACTACGTGGCGGAAATCATCATCGAAGGCCATACCGATAGCAAGGGCAGCTACCTGTTTAACCTGGAGCTGTCGCAAAACCGCGCGTTGGCGGTGGCGAAGTTCAGCCTGGAGCTGGGCTCTTTGAACTACGAGCAACGGGCGCTGCTGCAGGACATTCTCACCGCCAAGGGCCGCAGTTACTCCAACCCCATCCTCAACCCCGACGGCAGTGAAAACATGGACGCCTCCCGGCGCGTGGAAATCAAGTTCCGGCTAAAGGATACGGAGATGATTCAGAAGATGAACGAAATCCTCACCCAGCAGCCGGCGGTTACCCCATGAGACGCGCGGCGCTGACCGCCGTAGTGCTTGTGCTGGCGGCGCTGTTCGTGCTGGTATATGGCGTCATCAACACCCGGCTGGATGTGAAGCCCATGGGGGCGCAGGTCTATTCAGCCGGCGACCAGCCGCAGGAGTTTGAACGCCTGCGCCGGGCCATCGACACCAAGTCGCTCATCGGCACGGCCTTTCAGCAAACCCTTGACGGCGAGGCGGGGGACTACAGCCTGGTGGTGTACACCGTGCAGCTAAAGAACAACGGTCTGCTGCCCGCTGACATTGCGGAGGTGGTGCTGGCGCCCGCCGACAGCGACGTGCTGTGCTATATGGAAGGCACCACCAAGGGCAGCATCCCCGACATTCGCGTGAAACCAGGGGAGACGGTCAGCCTGCGCTGTGTGTTGCTGACCCGCGGCCATCCAACCGCCACGCCGGTGCGCAATCTGTACGTCAGCTACTATATCTGGGGCAACCCCATCCAAATCAAAGTCACCCAGGGGTAGAGCGGGGTTCGCGGTATGCACAGCGTTTGACTGCGTTTTATGCCTTGACAAGCCCGGGTGCGGCCGATATAATCGGCTTTGCTGTAAAAGCGCAAGCGGTCGTGGCGGAATCGGCATACGCGGGCGTGTGGGGAAACCCGGACGAGTTCAAGTCTCGTCGACCGCACCAAGAAAGCCTTGAGTTCACTAAGAATTCAGGGCTTTTTTGCGCGTACTTCCGCGTACTTGCGCTTCAACAAAGATTCTGTATATACAGGGGTTGTATATTCCTGATTGTTATATTATGATGCTGATGAGATTGGTGCCCAACAACTGAAAACAAAACAGGGAGGACGCTATGGTTGTAACAACCGCCCTATACACCGTCCTGGCTGGCGGCGCATTGGCGTTGCTGTTCGCTTTGCTGAAAGCACGGTGGATTAAGCGGCAGGAAGTCAAGATTCCCAAACTGCAGGAGATATCCGGTTATATCGCCGAAGGCGCCATGGCCTTCATGACACGGGAGTATCGCGTGCTGTCGCCGTTCATTCTGGCGGTGGCAGCGCTGCTGGCTATCTTCAACCAGGGGGCGCTGCGCTGGCAGGGCGCCGCTTTCATACTGGGGGCAGTGGCTTCCGGTTTGGCGGGGTACTTTGGCATGCGCGTGGCCACCATGGCCAACGCCCGCACCACCCAGGCCGCCAAAGACGATGGCCTCAATGCGGCACTGCGGGTGGCCTTTTCCGGCGGCAGCGTCATGGGCATGAGCGTGGTAGGGTTGGCGCTGGTGGGGCTGTTCGCTGTGCTGTACATGGGCATCCTGTCCTTTGGCGCGGAGGAAAGCATCCTCAGCGGGGTAATCCTGCCGCTGGGCACCGCGTTTTCCTTAGGCGCATCCTCCATCGCTTTGTTTTCCAGGGTAGGCGGCGGCATCTTCACCAAGGCGGCGGACGTGGGTGCCGACCTGGTGGGCAAGGTGGAAGCCGGCATCCCGGAGGATGACTACCGCAACCCCGCCACCATCGCCGACAACGTGGGCGACAACGTGGGTGACGTGGCCGGCATGGGGGCCGACCTGTTTGAAAGCTATGTGGGGTCCATTGTGGGTGCCATGATACTGGGGCTGACCGTCGTGGCCACCGGCGAGGTGCGGGTGCGGCTGATGCTGCTGCCCCTGCTCATCGCGGCGGCGGGCGTGCTGGCGTCCATCATTGGTACGCAGTTTGTGCGCAGCAAGTCGGGCGGCGACCCGCAAAAGGCGCTGAACACCGGCACGTTAGTGGCCTCCGTCATCGCCGCGGGCCTCATGGCGGCGCTGATGCACTGGCAGCTGGGCGGCAATACCTTTGGCGATGGGCTGGGCGCCTGGCATGTGTTTGGCGCGGCGCTCATTGGTTTGGTGGATGGCGTGCTCATCGGCCAGGTGACGGAATACTATACCGGCACTGAAAAGAAGCCCACCTTGTCTATCCTGAAGGCTTGCGATACTGGCCCGGCCACCACCATCATCTCCGGCATGGGGGTGGGTATGCGCAGCGCGTTTCCCACCGTGCTGCTTATCGCGGCCGGCATCCTGGGCAGCTACGCCCTGGCGGGGCTGTATGGCCTGGGCATTTCCGCTGTGGGCATGCTGGTGACCCTGGGCATTCAACTGGCGGTCGACGCGTACGGCCCCATCGCCGACAACGCGGGCGGCCTGGCTGAAATGAGTGAACTGCCGCCCACCGTGCGCCGCATCACCGACAGCCTGGACGCGGTAGGTAACACCACCGCCGCCATCGGCAAGGGGTTCGCCATTGGCTCCGCCGCGCTGACGGCCATCATCCTGTTTACTTCCTTTAAGGATGCCGCGGGCCTGCGCATCGTGGACCTGACCAACGTCAACGTGCTGGTGGGTATCCTCATCGGCACGGTGATACCTTTCCTGTTTTCCGCCCTGGCAATGTCGGCAGTGGGTACTGCTGCCTACCAGATGATTGCCGAAGTGCGCAGGCAGTTCAGGGAAAAGCCTGGCATCCTCAGCGGCCTGGAAACGCCGGACTACCGGCGCTGTGTGGACATCAGCACACAGTCCGCCCTGCGGGAAATGCTGCTGCCGGGCCTGGTGGCTCTGGTGGCGCCCGTGCTGGTGGGTTTCCTAGGCGGGCCCAACATGCTGGTGGGCCTGCTGACTGGGGTCACGGTATCCGGTGTCGCCCTGGCCATCTTCATGTCAAATTCCGGCGGCGCGTGGGACAATGCCAAGAAAATGGCTGAAGCCGGCGACGGCAACAAGAGCGGAGAAGCCTACAAGGCCGCTGTGGTGGGCGATACCGTGGGCGACCCCTTTAAGGACACGGCGGGCCCTGCCATCAACATACTGATTAAGCTGATGAGCATGGTATCATTGGTCATCGCGCCCATGCTCAGGGCATTTTGGGGGTAAACATGAAGAACAACTATCAACCGCATCTGTACATGATATGCTATCCCAACAGCGCGCTGGTGCTAAGCCAGTTGGAGCCGCATGAGTTTGGGTACCGGTACAACTATGGCTCCACCTCCTACTACGCTGGCAAGCTTATATACGCCGAGGTGGACATTAACTACCGCAATCCCTACTTCCGGATTGACGAAGCGTTGGCCGCGCTGAAGGCGCACCCGGACGGCCGGCCCAAGGCCACCAAGTACATCTCCAGTTACCGCATTTTGGAGCATGTGGAAATCGATGCGGTTCAGGTGCTGTACATCGCCAACGCGGACGGCACCAGCTACCCGCTGTATCCCGCGCCATACAACCACCTGCCCCGGAAAAAGGACCTGCGGGTGTACGCTGAAATCACCCCGGTGAGCATGCTGACCTTGGCCAAATACCCCATGCGGCAGTTCGGTGCATGGTTCACTAACCCGGAGAACATGATTCACGTGCCGCGCATACTTTACCTGATGATTAACCTGGACATCGACGCCTTCCTCAAGGAGTTTGAGGAAAACCCGCTCATGCCCTCGCCGCTGGAAGGCATTCATCCCTCCAAACTGCGGGACGCTGTGCTGGAGTTGCGCGCGCGCGACGACAAATTTGTCAAAGGCATCACGCTTGACGCCGCCTTTTCCAAGGAGACCTACCGGAAGATTCGCCACGGCTTTATGCTGGCGGACCAGAAGCAGCAAAAGTTCTTCCCCATGCCCAGCCTGGAGGAAATTGAGCGAACCAACTTGCGGTTCTACAAGGGCATGTAGGCAGGCTGAAGTGGGGAAATGCTTCACAAAAAACCTTGACAGCCGCTTGTTTGGTTGTGTAAACTAAATCATAGGTATTTCACAGAGGCGCGGTGCCGCGGGTAGGCTGACGTTGCAAAGGGAAGGGGTCCCGATGCGTTGGCTGAAGGGTTGCATCGCCGATGGACCGTTCCGGCCCCTCCGGACGGGACCAGGTGTGTGGGGCGACGCCTTACCACTGCCATGAAAGATGGCGAGCTGTTATGCAAAAACATAACAACTCGTTTTTTGTAAGGAGGTTGAACACATGCAAGGGAAGACCATCCAACAGCTTCAGGTGGGCGACCAGGCGGAAGTTACGCGTGCCTTCACGGAGGCGGACGTCAAAGCCTTCGCGCAGGTATCGGGCGACCACAACCCCGCGCACCTGGACGAAGCGTACGCCAGCGGCACCATGTTTAAGACCCGCATTGTGCACGGCATGCTGGTCAGTTCGCTGTTCAGCGCCCTGCTGGGTACGCAGTTGCCGGGGCTGGGCACCATCTACACGGGACAAACCCTGCGGTTTACCAAGCCCGTGCGCTTTGATGTGCCCATCACGGCCACCGTCACGGTGAAGGAAGTCATCATGGAGAAAAACCGCGTCATCCTCAACTGCCAAGCCGTGGACCCGGATGGTGATACCGTTGTGCTGGGGGAGGCCACCGTGATGCCGCCCCGCGCTCAGTAAACGCTGAAAGAAAGGAAAACAACGATGAAAACAACGCTGAGGCTGCGCATGTCCCAGCAGGACGCCCACTACGGCGGCGGCCTGGTGGACGGCGCCCGCATTCTGGCCCTGTTTGGCGATGTTGCCACCGAACTGCTCATTCGCAATGACGGCGACGAAGGTCTGTTCCGTGCCTATGACAAGGTGGATTTTCTGGCGCCGGTCTATGCGGGCGACTTTCTGGAGGTCACCGGCGAAATCACCGAGAAGGGCAACACCTCCCGCAAGATGACGTTCACCTGCCACAAGGTCATCGTGCCCAGGCCTGACGTCGCGCCGTCGGCGGCTGATGTGCTGCTGGAGCCTGTGCTGTGCGTATCCGCCTCCGGCACCTGCGTGGTGCCCAAGCAAAACCAGCGCGGGGGAGGGGCCAATGGATAAACTCATCATCACCTGCGCGCTGACTGGGGCAGAGGTCACCAAGGAGCAGAACCCCGCCAT
>CAYFSN010000054.1:12371-13501 GCA_964345845.1 uncultured Christensenella sp. | reverse complement strand
GTGCCGCCGCCCGGGCGGGAGGTCATCACGGTGCGTCAGCCGGAGAGTTGACCGTAACAACACGCAATACAAGGGGGCAAAACCAGCGACAAAGTTCCGCTGCAAAGAATATATTCGAGTATCTTCGCAACATGAAAAACCACCCGACGCTTGCCCGATACCGGGACAATGGCGGGTGGTTTTCATCGCGCCTATGCATGATACACGGGCGGCGCAGGCCGCAGCCCCGCTACATGAAGCGGCGCTTTCAGCCCGGATTACTTGATGATGGTGCCGTACACCTCACCCGAAGCGCTGGCGGCGTTTGATTCGTCGGTGTCAATGTGCATGGCCAGGGCATAGGTGGGGTTGACACGCACCACGGTGTCGCCGAACACCAGGCGGCGGCCGTTGGTCTCCACCAGCACGTCCACCACGTCTTTGTCCTTCACGCCCAGCTTTTCCGCGTCCTCCGGCGTGGCGTGGATGTGCCGCTTCGCCACGATGACGCCCTCTTTCAGCTCCACCTCGCCGGCGGGGCCCACCAGCTTGCAGCCCTCAGAGCCCGCGGTGTCGCCGCTTTCGCGCACCGGGGGCTTCAGCCCCAGTGTGCGGGCGTCGGTCATCGAAATCTCCACCTGGGTGCTGCCGCGGGTGGGGCCCAGAATGGTCATCTTCATTTCACCGCGGGGGCCCACCAGGGTCACCTTTTCTTCAGCCGCGAACTGGTTGGGCTGGGACAGGTCCTTCTTGGGGGTAAGCTGGTGGCCGGGGCCAAACAGCGTCTCCAGGTCCGCGGGGGATACATGCATGTGACGGGCGGAGGTTTCTACCAATATTTTCATCTTCTACGCTTCCTTTCTGTTGTCCGTTCTATCACATTATAGCAAAACATACAGGTGTGTGACAAGGTTTACGCGTCCCCAAACCGGCTGTGCCATCCCCCTGGCGTGTGGTATACTTTGCGGGGAGTGAACGGGAAACAGGAGGATGGGGTCTTGATTGTCACCCACGAGCTGACCAAGCGATACGGCCGGGCGCGGGGCATCCAGCAGGTGAACCTGCGGGTGCCGCAGGGCGATATCTTTGGCTTCATCGGGCCAAACGGCGCTGGCAAAAGTACAACCATGCGGATGCTGACAGGTAATCTT
>CAYFSN010000054.1:632-12361 GCA_964345845.1 uncultured Christensenella sp. | reverse complement strand
GCGGCCGGGCGGAGGTGCTGGGGCTGCCGGTTCCCCGCCGCAGCCGCGAGGCGCTTAAGCGCGTGGGCTACATGCCGTCTGAGGCCGCCTACTACCCCCGCATGCGGGCGGGCGAGGTGTTCAAGATGTCCGCCCGGCTGCGCCGCATGAACTGTGAAAAGGAATGCTGGGTGCTGTGCGACCGCTTTTCCCTGGACCCGGGCCGCCGGGTGGCGGACCTAAGCTTCGGCAACCGCAAAAAGGTGGCGCTGATATGCGCCCTGCAGCATAAGCCCGACCTGCTTATCCTGGATGAACCCACCAGCGGGCTAGACCCGCTGATACAGCGCGCCTTCTGGGATGTATTGCTTGAGCGCAACCGCCAGGGCACCACGGTGTTTCTCAGCAGCCATGTGCTCAGCGAAGTGCAGCAGCACTGCCGCAACGCCGCCATCATCCGTGAAGGGCGGCTGGTGGCCAACGACAGCGTGGAAAACCTGGGACGGGGCGCTCCCCGGTGGGTGACGCTGCGGGGGGTGGATGCCCTGCCGCCGAAGTTGCTGGCAGAAGAAAGCCTGGCGCAGGTTCAGCCGCAGCCAGGCGGGCTGGTGCTCAGTTGGCGCGGGGACGTACGCACCCTGCTTGGGCACCTGCAGCAGGTGCCCTACACCGACCTGGCCATCGCCGAGCCGGAACTGGAAGACATCTTCCTGCACTTCTATGAAGGAGGGCAGGAGGCATGACCATCTTACGGCATGAAATCAAACAGGGCCTGCGGTCTACGCTGCTCTGGGCGCTGGGCTGTGCTGTGTTTGTTGCGCTGGGCATGAGCGTGTATCCCCGGGTGAAAAGCGGCATGGTGTTCATTGAGCAAATGCTGGAGAGCATGGGCCCGCTGGCGCAGGCCTTTGCCATGGATAAGCTGGACCTGGGCACCGTGCTGGGCTACTATGCCGCGAACGCGGCCAGCACCCTGGCGCTGGGCGGCGGGTTGTTCGCGGCCATCTTGGGCACCAGCATGCTGGCCAAGGAAGAAGGCCGCCACACGGCTGAGTTTCTGTTTCCCCACCCCGTCAGCCGGCTGTGGGTGCTGGTGCAAAAGTACATCGCTATGGTGCTGCTGTTGGGGTTGTTTGCGGCGATTAACGCCGTGGTCTCCTGGCTGAGCGTGCGGGTGCAGGGCGAAATGTACGATAGGCGCGACCTGGTGGAGATGCAAATCGCCCTCTTTTTGCTGATGTGGCAGCTGGCCAGCATCTGCTGGGGCATTTCGGCGTTCCTCAGCCGGGACAACCTGGGCCTGGGCATCGGCATCGCCATTGTGCTGTACTTCTTGCTGTTGCTGATTAACATGCAAGTGGACATCAGCTGGGCCAAATACGTGACGCCCTTTTACTACTACGACACCGCGAGCCTGCCGGGGCCCGCCACCTTGACGGGGGATGCCCTCCGCCTGGGGCTGGGGGTCACGGCGGTGTTTACGCTGGTTGGGTTTATTCGCTATATGACCAAGGATTTACGGATCTAACAGGAGGATATAATCATGGCCAAGATGGAATGGAACCTGCAGGGGGACTTTCGCGCGCTGCTGACATCGATTGAACAGGGCATCATGGGCGGCAGTGTATCCGCCAGCCTGGAGGACAGCAGCGACTTCACCGCCGGCGATACACAGGTGGCCGTGCGCGTGTTTGAGCGCTACAGCTGGATTGGCAGCAACCGCGTCAGCCTCAGCGTCACCGTGGTGGGCAGCGGCAATACGCTGTTTGTATCCGGCATCACGGCCGGCGGCAGCCAGGCGGTGTTTTTCAAGATTAACACGTTTGGCGAGTCCGCCTTCTTAAACAAATTGGCGTCCATTGTGGACGGCTTTGGAGGCTGAGGTGCAGCACATTCTGGTGGTGGTGGACATGCAAAACGACTTCATCGACGGCGCCCTGGGCACACCCGAGGCGCGGGCGGTGGTGCAACACGTGGCGGACAAAATCCGCGGCTTTGAAGGCCGCGTCATGGCCACCCGTGACACCCATGGAGACAATTATCTCGCCACCCAGGAGGGGCGCAAACTGCCGGTGACGCACTGCGTGCAGGGCACCTGGGGCTGGCAGATACACCCAGAGATTCAGCCCCTTCTGCGTGAGGAGCCGGTGGATAAGCCCGTCTTCGGTTCTGACCGCCTGGGGCATATGCTGAAGGAAGCGAACGAGCAGGAGCCCATCGCCAGCGTCACGCTAGTGGGGCTGTGCACGGATATTTGTGTTATCTCCAACGCGGCCATCATCCGCGCGTTTTTGCCGGAAACAGAAGTCATCGTGGACGCCGCGTGCTGCGCAGGCGTTACGCCCCAAAGCCACCAAACGGCGCTGGACGCCATGAAGGCCTGCCAGGTAAGGATAGAAAATGAGTAAGTGGCATAAGGAACACATCGAATTTGAGGCCCGCATCATCAAGGTGCCGGGCCTGCACGGGGCGTACGTGGAAATTCCCTTCGATGTGAAGGCCGTGTATGGCAAAACCCGGGTGCCCGTGCATGCCGCGTTTGACGGCTCTCCCTACGAGGGCACCCTGGTGAAGACGGACGCCGGCAGCCATGTGCTGAGCGTGCGGCAGGACATCCGCGCCGCCATCGGCAAACAGCCGGGGGATATGGTGCAGGTAACCCTGCGCCCGCGGGATACCACCCCGCTGCCGCCGGAGGAAGCCGCCAGGGAGATTGTGAAGTTCATCAACACTGAAACGCCCGAGCGCGCGGCCAAACTGCATGCGCTGTGGGAACTGCTTCAGCGCCTGGCGCCACAGGCGGAGCAGCGCATCGCCTGGAGCATGCCCACCCTGTGGCAGGGCGGGTACCTGGTGCACTTCTACCCCTTCCCCGGGCACATCAGCCTGTTTCCGGGACCGGCGGCCATCGAGGCCGTGAAGGAGCAGCTGGCCGGTTACACCATCAGCAAGGGAACCATCCACCTGACATGGGACGACCCGCTGCCGGAGAAACTGCTTGGGGACATCATCACCTACAACATCAACAACACCAGAAACAGCGCGTTTCCGCCGAAGAAGGAAAGCGCCGCACGCAAGGCGGCACAGCCAACGCCGCAGGTGACGTCGGACGCCGCGGAGCAATACCGAGAATTTGTGCAGTTTGACGCCCAAATCAAGAAGGTGCCGGACCTGGACGGCGCTTATGTGGAGATTCCCTTTGACGTGAAAGCTGTGTACGGAAAAGGCAGGGTGGCGGTGCACGCCACCTTTGACGGCCATCCCTATGACGGCTCGCTGGTGCGCATGGGCACACCCTGCCATATCATCGGCATCCGCAAGGACATCCGCGCTGCCATCGGCAAGCAGCCGGGCGATACGGTCACCGTGACGCTGCGGCCAAGGTAGGCGGCCGGGCGCCCGTATCATCCAATGCAAAGTCCCCGCTTCTGCGGGGACTTTTCCACAATCGCCTGTTCATTAAAATGCATCTTGATTAGCAAAATAATATTAACTATGGTCATAGGTATTGACTTAATGTATGAATATGCTACATTATGAGCATCAAAAAATGAGGGTGTATGCGCAGGAGGAGCAGCCCGGCATGTCCGTGAAGAAAGAATAGGAGTAGAAAATGACATACTTAATCGTTGGCCTGGTTATTTTGGTGGTTGGCGGTTGGCGGTTGGCTCTACGGCAAGTTCGTAGAGAAACAATTTGGTCCCGATGACCGCCAGACGCCTGCTTATGCCAAGCGGGATGACGTGGACTATGTCCCCATCAAGGGCTGGAAGAACACCTTGATTAACCTGTTGAATATTGCGGGCACCGGGCCGGTGCTGGGCCCCATTCAGGGCATTTTGTTTGGCCCCATCGCGCTGATTACCATCCCCATCGGGTGTGTATTGGCCGGCGCCATGCACGACTATTTCAACGGCATGATTGCCACCCGCAACGGCGGCGCGCAGATGCCCCGCATCGTCTCCAAGTATCTGGGCAAGGGCAGCCGGGGCCTGTACCTGGTGTTCTCCAGCATCCTGCTGCTGCTGGTGGGCGTTGTGTTTGTTTACACCCCCGGCGACCTCATCGTCGGCGACCTGATGGGCCAGTCCACCGCGGCCAGCAACTGGGTGCTGTGGGCGGTTTATGCGGTCATCTTCATTTACTACATCGCCGCCACCATCTTCCCCATCGACAAAATCATCGGCCGCATCTACCCGGTGTTTGGCGCGTTCCTGATTGTGTCGGCGCTGGGCGTGCTCATTGGTGTGTTCGCTGACGGCGGCGCCCACCTGGGCAACCTAAAGGGCCTCATCTTCACCACCAATGCGGACGGCACCTCGCTGCTGACACCGTACGCGGGCGGGCTCATTGGCCATAAGGACGGCTTCCCGTTCATCCCGGTGTTCTTTATCACCGTGGCCTGCGGCATCCTGTCTGGCTTCCATGGCTCGCAAACGGCGCTGATTGGCCGCACCATCGAGCATGAAAAGCAGGGCCGGCACATCTTCTACACCTCCATGATTCTGGAAGGCGCCATCGCCATGGCGTGGGCAGCCGGTGCCATGGTGCTGTTCAACATGGCCATGCCCAACGAAGCGGGCGATGCCCTGGCGGCCGGTGCCGCGCTCAATCACAACACCACCCGCATGGTGGGCGTCATCTCCCGTCAGTTCATGGGCAACATCGGCGGCTTGCTGGCCATCATCGGCGTCATCGTGCTGCCCATCACCTCCGGTGACACCGCCTTCCGCGCCCTGCGTCTGCAGGTGGCGGAGCGCTTCAACATCGACCAGAAGCCCTACGGCAAGCGCATTGGCCTGGCCATCGCGCTGTTCATCCCCGCGGTCGCCATCCTGGTGTTCGCCAAGATGAACGCGCAGGGCTTCAACATCCTGTGGCGCTACTTTGGCTTTGCCAACCAGGCCCTGGCCGTGTTCGCCCTGGGCATGGCGTCGGTATACCTGGCCGTGCACAAGAAGAACTACTGGATTGCCTACATCCCCATGCTGTTTTACACCTTTGTGGTGTTCAGCTTCATTTTCCACGCGGACATTGGCCTGAACCTGGACAGCCTGCTGGGCCTGACCCAGGACAACCCCAATGTCTACACCGCGTCCTACATCGCGGGTGCTGTGGTGACGGCGCTGTACGGCTGGTTCATCTGGCGGCGCATGCACAACACCACCGAAGACCTGACCACCTACGAACCGTAACGCATAGGCGCGCATAGCGCCCGAACAAACAATCCCCGCTGTTTACAGCGGGGATTGTGTTTTCAGGGGGATGTTATCAGATTGTTGCCCTGACGCTCGCGGCCTAAAAATCCGGCGGGACGTTCTGGGCGATGTGTTCGTTCATGTTTTCGGTCTGCGCCCGCACGGTATTCTTTTCATCGTCGGGGCTGGTGGGGGTGGGCACCTTGGTGGGATCTTCTGCTTTTTTCACGTCTTCGTAGGTCGCTTCATCCGCGGGCAAATCGTGCGGAGACTCGGTAACGCCGTCCTGACCCAATGGATCCTTCACGACGTGATCCTGCCTTTTGTTGTGTTCGCTCATGCAGATCCTCCTTCCTGTTGTGCGGCGATGCGGCTGCCGCCGGCCTGTTATCGGTAACATACCCGCCCACGGGGTGCTGGAAACACAAAAAACTTGATTGGTGGCCCATGTAAGAAGGGCGGCGCTGACGCACCGCCCTTCTTGGTGTTGGTTAAACGAAGGGTGCTACTTGCGCTTTTTGCCGACGCGGCCGGCCGCGAAGGCGCCGGTGGCCACCAACGCGAAAAGCAGTATCCACTACAGGTTTGGGTGCATCAGGTGTCCCTTTCCTTACAGCTGCTCAAACCGGCCGGTGAAGAAGCGCAGCTGCTTGGGCTCGTACGCCCACTTCAGCCCGCGGATGTCCTTGCTGTGCTTGAACAGCTTGATGATGGCCTGGGCGGTGTAGTCCATGTGGGCGTAGGTGTACACCCGGCGGGGGATGGTCAGCCGCACGGTTTCAAGCTTGGGGGCGTGGTCCTTGCCGGTCACCTTGTCGCGGCCGCCGGACACAATGCCGCGCTCCATGCTGCGCACGCCGCTTTCCACATACAGGGCGGCCGCCAGCGCCTGGGCGGGGAACTGCGTTTGGTCCAGGTGCGGGCAGAAGCGCCGCGCGTCCAGGAACACCGCGTGGCCGCCCACGGGCTGCACGATGGGCACGCCGGCTTCCAGCAGGCGGTCGCCCAGGTAGCGCACCTGCTTAATGCGGTGCTCGATGTACTCTTCCTGCACGGCCTCCTCCAGGCCGATGGCCAGGGCTTCCATGTCCCGGCCGGCCATGCCGCCGTAGCTGGGCATGCCCTCAAACACCACCACCATCTCCTTGGCGTTGGTAAACAACTCTTCGTCCCGCAGGCACAGGAAGCCGCCGATGTTGACGATGCCGTCCTTCTTGCCGGACATGGTGCAGCCGTCGGAGTAGCTGAACTGTTCTTTGAGGATGTCGCGCACGGAGGTGTTCTGGAAGCCCTCTTCGCGCTCCTTGATGAAGTAGGCGTTTTCCACACAGCGCGTGGCGTCCATGAACACCAGGATGCCCTGCTCTTTGCAGTACGCGTACACTTCGCGCATGTTCTTCATGCTGACGGGCTGGCCGCCGGCCAGGTTCACCGTGATGGCCACGCATACATAGGCGATTTGCTCGGCGCCAACTTTGTCCACCAGGGCCTTCAGCTTGTTCAGGTCCACATCGCCCTTAAACGGCATTTCCTTGGCCGCGTCGTGCGCTTCGTCGATGATGATGTCGTGGAAGATGCCGCCGTTGGCTTCCTGGTGGTAGCGGGTGGTGGTGAAGTACATGTTGCCGGGCACATACTGGCCGGGCTTGATGGCGATGCTGCTGAGGATGTTCTCAGCGCCGCGCCCCTGATGGGTGGGCACAATGTACTCAAAGCCAAACAGTTCCTTCACCGTGCGCTCCAGCCGGTGGAAGTTTCGGCTGCCGGCGTAGGCTTCGTCGCCCACCATCATGCCGGCCCACTGCTTGTCGCTCATGGCGTTGGTGCCGGAGTCGGTCAGCAGGTCGATGTACACGTCTTCTGAGTTAATCAGGAAGGTGTTGTAGCCTGCCTCCTTGATGATGCGCTCGCGGTCCTGCTGGGTGTTCATGCGAATGGGTTCCACCGATTTGATGCGGAACGGCTCCGCCGGGTATCTGGTCAGATCCATGCTGTGCCTCCCTTGAAATATTTGTCCGCACATGGCGGAGCATTGTCTGCGTCCATTGTAGGCAATGACGCCGGGGATTTCAAGAGAAAAAACACAAAAAAAGAACAAAATTGTAAACTTGCACGATGTGTTTAGCGCATGCCGTTGTGCGGTATCGTTTTGGTAACAAGTACAACGCATCAACCAACCGACCTGCGCGTGGCCGCCGGGCCATGCCCCTTGGATGGAAAGGAGACCCCCATGGCGGAGAAGAAGGCGGACACCAAGAAAAAGGCGGACAGCACCAAGAAGTCCGAGGATAAGAAGACCACGGAAAAGAAGACGACAACCAAGTCGTCAGCTAAGAAGAGCGACGACACCAAGACGGCGGCAAAGAAGACGCCTGCGAAGAAGACCACGGAAAAGAAGACGACAACAAAGTCGTCAGCCAAGAAGAGCGACGACACCAAGACCGCGGCGAAGAAGACGCCCGAAAAGAAGACCGCTGAGAAGAAGACGACAACAAAGTCTTCCGCCAAGAAGAGTGACGACACCAAGACGGCAGCGAAGAAGACGCCCGAAAAGAAGACCACCGAGAAGAAGACGACAACAAAGTCTTCGGCCAAGAAGAGCGACGACACCAAGACCGCCGCCAAGAAGACACCGGCGAAGAAGAGCACCACCAAGAAGAGCACCACAAAGAAAACCACCACAAAGAAAAGCAGCAAGAGCCCAGGCCAGACCCTGGATCAAACCATCGAGGAAGCCAAGGAAGGCATCGCCAACGCGAAGGAAGGCCTGGACAACGGCAAGGACCTCATCATGGGCATCGTAGACCAGGTGAAAAAGCAGTTTTCCGGCGAGTAATCTTCACTCCTTCGGCATTCGGCAGGCATTGTTGATGCCGCTATAGGACACCGCGCACATGCGGCTCAATGCAAAAGCAGACCCCGATTGAGGGTCTGCTTTTTCGTACCAGGGTGCCGTAGAGGGGGAACGCCCGTTTTCTGTATTCAGGCTGCTCCAAGAAAGGAAGACCTGCTCCGGTTACTCCTGCTGCTTTTTCTTGCTTTGCGCCCGCATGCGCTGGCTGTGTTCCAGCTCGCGCTTGCGCATGCGAAGGGTTTTGGGGGTGACTTCCAGCAGTTCATCGTCCTCAATGAACTCCAGGCTTTCCTCCAGCGTCAGCGGCTGCACGCTGACCAGCCGCAGGCTGTCTTCCGCGGAGGCGGCGTTGCGCACGTTGGTGATGTGCTTTTGCCGGCATACGTTCACCACGATGTCGCCGGGACGGCTGGACTGCCCGCAAATCATGCCGGCGTACACCGGCGTCTGGGACGTGATGAACAGGCTGCCCCGCTCCTGCGCGCCAAACAGGCCGTACTGCGTGGCCTCGCCGCTTTCGTGGCACACCAGGCTGCCCAGGCTGCGGTGGGGAATGTCGCCCTTGTAGGGCTCATAGCCGTGGAACACCGCGCTCATGATGCCCTCGCCCCGGGTGTCGGTGAGGAATTCACTGCGGTAGCCAAACAGGCCGCGACTGGGTACCATCAGCTCCATGCGCACGCGGTCAAGCCCCGCCATGCTGATGAGGATGCCGCGGCGGCGCCCCAGCTTTTCAATGACGGCGCCCGCATAGGCCTGGGGCACATCGGCGTGCAGGCGCTCGATGGGCTCGTTGCGCACGCCATCAATGGTGCGGTACAGCACCTGCGGCCGGCTCACCTGAAACTCGTAGCCCTGGCGGCGCATGTTTTCAATGAGCACGGACAGGTGCAGTTCGCCCCGGCCGTACACCTCAAACTGGTCGGGGGTGGCGCCGTCCTTTACCCGCAGGCTGACGTCGGTCTCCAGTTCGCGGTACAGCCGCGCCCGAAGGTGCCGGCTGGTGACATACGTGCCCTCGCGCCCGGCAAAGGGGCTGTCGTTTACGGAGAATGTCATGCTGACCGTGGGTTCGCCGATGGCGACAAACGGCAGCGGCTCAGGCTTGGCCGGGTCGCACACGGTATCGCCGATGCTGAGGTCGGCAAGGCCGCTCAGCGCCACAATGTCGCCCATGGCCACTTCCTGGGTGGGCACACGGTTCAGCCCGTCATAGGTGCTCAGCTCCGTCACCCGAAAGGGCGCGCTGACCTGGTCGTTGTGGTAGTTGCAGCGCACGGCCATCATGCCGGCGGTCAGCTTGCCGCGGGTGATGCGGCCAACGCCGATGCGGCCGACGTACTCATTGTAGTCGATGGTGGATATCAGCACCTGGGCGGGGCCCTCCGGCTCACCCTCAGGGCCGGGGATGTGGGTGAGGATGGCGTCAAACAGGGGCTTCAGGTCTTCGCCCGGCGTGGCCATGTCCAGGGTGGCGGTGCCCTTGCGGGCGCTGACGTACAAAATGGGGCGGTCCAGGGTATCCGCGTCCGCCTCCAGGTCAATCAGCAGGTCCAGCAGTTCTTCTACCACCTCGTCACAGCGGGCATCGGGGCGGTCCACCTTGTTGATGACCATCAGCACCGGCAGTTTTAAGTCCAGCGCCTTTTTCAGCACAAAGCGGGTCTGGGGCATGGGGCCCTCAAAGCTATCCACCAGCAGCAGCACGCCATCCACCATCTTCAGCACGCGCTCTACTTCGCCTGAAAAGTCGGCGTGGCCGGGGGTGTCTACAATGCTGATGCGGTGGTCGCCGTAGTGTACCGCGGTGTTCTTGGCCAGTATGGTGATGCCGCGCTCGCGCTCCAGGTCGTTGGAGTCCATGACCCGGTCCTGCACCTGCTGGTTTTGGCGGAATACGCCGCCCTGCTTCAGCATTTGGTCCACCAGGGTGGTCTTGCCGTGGTCAACGTGGGCGATGATGGCGATGTTGCGAATGTCTTCCCGAATCATGGGGTGTGTCCTTTCCGTGGGTCAGCGCACAAAAAAACGAGCCGGTCGCGGGCAGTTGCCCGCCGGGGATATACCCGGGCCCGTCATTGGCGCAGCGTACCGTATTGCTATGATGAGGTCGCTATGGGGTTGCGTCTATGCCGGGCAGCGTGCTGTCCGGCGGCTCGCCCCGCTGTGGAAAGCTGGGCGGAAGAAAAGTACAAAATGCGTGCATGGGTCGCTCTTTTCGTGGTGTCAGTCTGCGCGTTTGCGCCCGGACATTATAGGCAGGGGCGGGCGGGCATGTCAAGTGTGGACGGTAAAATGGGCCGTTTTTTCCATCTTTCTGTGTGTCCATGAGGCAAAGCAAAAGCCCGGCGGTGATGCCGGGCATGCAAACAGTTGAACAACCCCCTTGGGAGGTTCGGAGGGCCGAAGCCCTCCGAAGTGCAATCCGCGCCAGCGGCGTGTACGGTGGCGCGGCAAGCCTTTGCGTAGCAAAGGGTTTCATTGCCGTCCACCGCCCGGGAGCGAAGCGAGAGGTGGACGGCCAAAAAGCCAAACCCTCGAAAAACCTCAGTTTTTCGAGGGAATAAGCTATAGGTCCCGCCGCAGAATCATCTCATCATGCTCCATTTCGCCCGTGGGCACAAAGCCCATCTTCTGGTACACATGCAGCCCTATGGCGTTTTCCGGGCTTGTGCTCAGCACCAGAAAGTCATACTTGCCGGAGGCCTTGGCGTCGTCGATGACCAGTTGAATCACCGCGCTGCCGTAGCCCTTGAACTGATGCTCCGGCGGAAACAACAGCCGCCAGATGGCCAGGCAGCGTTCTTCCAGGTCTTCATCCAGCATCAGAAAGCCCACGGGCTCTTCGTCATGGTAGATGGCGAAGGGGAATACATCGCCCGCGTCCCGGTACAGCCATGCCTGCGCCAGCGAGTAGGCGGTGGAGGCCACGAAGCTCTCGCCCTCGGGGCGCTTCATTTTCATGATGGCGCTGAAGTTGTTTTCGTCAATGGTACGAAGCGAAATCATGTTCTTCCACATCCTGCCTGCTGTCTTGGCACAGCCTTATTCATCCAGCGCTTCCTGGGGCGCGATGTCGCTTAGCTTCAGCCCCGGGTTGTTCTCCTCCGCCAGGCGGATGGACCATTCATTCTCAAACAGCAGCACGTCGTTGCCGTGGCTGTCCTTGGCGCGGGCGGTGGTGGAGGTCAGCTGCAGCCGGTCGATGGGCCTTTCGGTTTCCAGCACCCAGCGCACATAGCGGTACTGCAGGGTATCCATGCGCAGCTCGGCGCCGTACTCGTTTTGCAGGCGGTGGGTGAGCACGTCAAACTGCAGCACGCCCACCACGCCCACAATCAGCTCCTCCGGGCCCATTTCGTCGCGCCGGAAGGTCTGGATGGCGCCCTCCTGGCTTAACTGGGTCACGCCCTTCATAAACTGCTTGCGCTTCAGGCTATCCAGCGGCCTAACCCGCGCGAAATGTTCCGGCGCGAACACCGGGATTTTGTCAAAGCGGAACTTGCGGTCCTCCGCCAGGGTGTCGCCAAGCAAGTACAGCCCCGGGTCAAACAGGCCCAGGATGTCGCCGGGGTAGGCTTCTTCTACCATCTCCCGTTCATCGGCCATGAACTGCTGGGGGGCCTTCATCTGCACCATGCGGTTGGAGCCGGAGTGCCACACCTGCATGTCCCGCTTGAAGGTGCCGCTGACCACCC
>CAYFSN010000054.1:0-622 GCA_964345845.1 uncultured Christensenella sp. | reverse complement strand
CGCATAAACGCCAGGCGGTCGCGGTGGGCGGGGTTCATGTTGGCCTGTATTTTGAAGATAAAGCCGGAAAAGCGCTCATCCAGCGGGTCGATGGGGCCCTGGTCGCTGTCGCGCGGGGTGGGTGGCAGCGTGTACTGCAAAAAGCGGGTCAGGAACGGCTCCACCCCAAAGTTGGTGATAGCGCTGCCAAAGAACATGGGGGTGAGCTCCCCCCGGCGAATGGCGGCCAGGTCAAACGGGTCGCCCGCTTCGTCCAGCAACTCCACTTCTTCCTGCAGCCGCTTCACATAGTGCTGGTCCAGCATGCCAGGCAGGGCGGGGTCGTCCAGGCCCACTTCGGTTTTTTGCGCCTTGGTGGCGCCGTGGTCCTTGGAAAAGTACAGTTCCACCATCTTGGTGTCGCGGTGGTACACGCCCTGAAAGTCACCGTCGGTGCCAATGGGCCAGTTCACTGGGCAGGAGCGGATGCCCAACACCTGCTCCAGCTCTTCCATCAGCGAAAAGGGGTCCTTGCCGGCGCGGTCCATCTTGTTGACAAACGTAAAAATGGGGATGCCCCGCAGGCGGCATACCTTAAACAGCTTGATGGTCTGCTCTTCCACACCGCGGGAGGCGTCCAGCA
>CAYFSN010000053.1:0-13652 GCA_964345845.1 uncultured Christensenella sp. | reverse complement strand
CGAAGGCGGCCACACGGTGGGCTCCGGTGCTGTGGCCCGGGTCATCGAAGACTAACAGGCCCGCAACTAATACCACTCAGGAAAGAGGTGTTCACAAATGGCTGTGAAGGACGCGCGCGCGAATATCGTCCTTGCTTGCACCGAGTGCAAGCAGCGCAATTACAACACCAAGAAGAATAAGAAAAATACCCCCGACCGCGTGGAGTTTAGCAAGTACTGCCGTTTCTGCAGGAAGCATACCGACCACCGCGAAACGAGGTAACAGGATGTCTGAGAAGAAAAAGGCCGCGGAACAAAAGCCAAACTTCTTCAGCAAAGTCGTCAACTTTTTCAAACGGCTGCCGACCCTGATCGTGATGCCGTTTAAGAACATGTGGCGCGAGCTGAAGAAGGTTACCTGGCCCACCCGCAAGGACCTGATCAACTACACGCTGATCGTGCTGGCGTTCATGGTGTTCATGGGCGTAGTCATCGGTTTGCTGGACCTTGGTTCCAGCCGGCTGATTTCCCTGCTGATTAGCTGATCCAGGCACAGGAGAGAGTAAATGCCCGAACAGGAAGTCCAGCAAAACCCCACGGAAGCGCAGTGGTTTGTTGTCCACACCTATTCCGGTTACGAGAACAAGGTGAAAGACAACCTTGAAAAGGCCGCGGAAAACAACCGCATGCAGCACCTCATTCAAGAGGTGGCGGTGCCGATGGAAGAAGTGGCTGAAATCAAGAATGGAAAGCGCGTCGTCAGCCAGCACAAGACCTTTCCAGGCTATGTGTTGGTGCGGATGATCATCACCAGTGAATCCTGGTATGTGGTGCGCAATACCCGCGGCGTGACCGGTTTTGTCGGCCCGGAGAGCAAGCCCATTGCCCTCACCGCCGAAGAGGTGGAGATGATGCTGGCCAGCAAGCCGCAGCAAGACGCGTGCAAGCTGGTTGTGGGCGAAGAAATCCGCATCCTGTCCGGCCCGCTGGAGAACTTCACCGGCATCATCGAAAGCATCGACCCCCAGCGGGGCAAGATGCAGGTCAAGGTCAAAATGTTCCTGGGCCGCGAGATGCAGGTGGAACTCGAGCTGGATCAGGCAGAAAAAGTCTAAGAGGCAAAGGCCTCGTCCCCAAAGTGGGAGGCGCACGGCGCCGACATGACCACAATTTAGGAGGATCCATTTACCATGGCAAAGAAAGTAATGGCAGTCATCAAACTACAGGTGGACGCGGCGAAAGCAACGCCCGCGCCGCCTATTGGCCCGGCGTTGGGCCAACACGGTGTGAACATCCCCGGCTTCTGCAAGGAGTTCAATGAGCGCACCGCCAAGCAGGCCGGCCTGGTTATCCCCGTAGTCATCACCGTTTATGCCGACCGTTCCTTCACCTTCATCACCAAGACCCCGCCGGTTCCGGTGCTGATTAAGAAGGCGCTGAACATTTCCTCGGGCAGCGACCGCCCCAACAAGACCAAGGTGGCCCAGCTCACCAAGGAACAGGTGCGGGAAATCGCCACTGTGAAGCAGCCCGACATCAACGCCGCCAGCATTGAAGCCGCCATGAGCATGGTGGCCGGCACCGCCCGCAGCATGGGCGTCACTGTAGAAGAGTAAGGAGTTGTGGGAGGACATCGTGCCGTTACCACCACAAGGAGGATTACAATGAAACACGGTAAGAGATATAATGACGCCAAGAAGCTCATTGAGCAGAACAAGCTGTACGACCCGGCCGAGGCCATCGCCCTGGTGCGCCAGACTGGCAAAGCCAAGTTTGACGAAACGGTCGAGCTGTCCATTCGCCTGGGCGTAGACCCCCGCCACGCTGACCAGCAGGTCCGCGGCACGGTGGTGCTGCCCCACGGCACAGGCAAAGTCATGCGCGTGCTGGTGTTTGCCAAAGCCGAAAAGGCAGAGGAAGCCCGTGCGGCCGGCGCCGACTACGTTGGCGAAGCGGAACTGGCGGACAAAATCAAGAACGAAAACTGGTTCGACTTTGACGTCGCCGTGGCGACGCCTGACATGATGGGTGTGGTTGGCCGCATTGGCCGCCTGCTGGGCCCCAAAGGCCTGATGCCCAACCCCAAGTCTGGCACCGTCACCAACGACATCGCCAAGGCCATTGAGGAAATCAAAGGCGGTAAGGTGGAGTACCGCGTCGACAAGACCGCGATTGCCCACTGCCCCATCGGCAAAATCAGCTTTGACGAAGACAAGCTGCTGGAGAACATGACCACGCTGATGGAAGCAGTCATCAAGGCCAAGCCCTCCAGTGCCAAGGGCACCTACCTCAAGAGCCTGTACCTGTCCAGCACCATGGGCCCCAGCATTAAGCTGAACGCTCAGAAGTTCTAAGACAGAGGCGCTAGTCACAAAAAGGTTCAAGTCACAAACCCCGCGGGCAACCGCGGGGTTTTGACGTATAACAGCATGGGGACAAAGGCAAGGCTCGAATGAGTAAGGAGGTGGACGTCCCGAACCGCGCATGGTTGCGGGCGGCGCCAGCACATATACTGTGTGCGGCGAGCCTCTGCGTAACCGAAGTGCCATACTGTCAACGAACCACAGCTTTCTGACAGACAAAAGGCCGCGCACAATGTGCACGGCCTTGTTGTTGTAGTATTAGTGGCTTACGCTTCGGGCTTCTCGTCTTCCGCTGCGGCTTCTTCGGCAACTTCTTCAGCTGCTTCTTCCACGGCTTCGGCGCTTTCCTCGGCGGCTTCGGTCACTTCCTCAGCGGCCACGGCGGCTTCTTCTTCGACTTCTGCTACCGCTTCGGCTGCTTCTTCGGCAGCCTCTTCAGCGGCGACTTCCGCCTGGGTTTCGGCCTGCTCGACCACGGTGTTTACCATGTCCTGCACGCCGCCGGCGTCATCCTGCAGGGCTTCCGCAGCGCGGCGGAAGGCAGCGGCGACGGGGCTGTCAGCCACTTCTGTGGTGGTGCTGACCGCTTCCTGCACGGAGGTGACGGGGGAGTAGTAGTCGTAGTTTTCTTCTTCGCCGGGCACTTCGGCTTCGTACTGCTGGGCGCCGTCAGACATCGCTTCGCGGATGGACAGGCTGATGCGCTTGGCCTGGGGATCAACCGCCAGGATTTTCACGTTGACTTCCTGTCCGGGGCTGAGCACGTCTTCCACCTTGGTGATGCGGGTGGGGGCTACCTGGCTGATGTGCACCAGGCCATCCACGCCAGGCTCCAGTTCCACAAAGGCACCGAAGGGACGAATGCGAACCACGTTGCGGGTGATGATTTCGCCCACGGGGTACTTCTCTTCCACGTTGTCCCAGGGGCGGGGCTGCAGCTGTTTGTAACCCAGCTGAATGCGCTCGCGCTCGCGGTCCAGGGAGAGGATTTTGACGTCGATTTCCTGGTTGGTCTGCAGAATGTCCTGGGGCTGAGCGGAACGGTTCCAGCTCAGGTCAGTGATGTGGATGAGGCCATCCACGCCGCCCAGGTCAACAAACGCGCCAAAGGACGCGAAGCGGCGCACGATGCCCTTAACCACGGTGCCTTCCACCAGGTTGGACCATACGGCTTCTTTCTTCGCGGCGTTTTCCAGGGCCAGCACTTCTTTGCGGCTGGCGACCACGCGGCGCTTCTGCGGGTCTACTTCGATAATCTTCAGCCGCATGTCTTGTCCGACAAACTGGTTGATTTTCTCGACGTAGCGCTGGGCCAGGTGGGACGCGGGCACGAACGCGCGCACGCCTTCGATGTCGGCAAGCAATCCGCCCTTGACGGCTTCCTTACCAACGGCTTCGACAAACTCGCCGGCTTCGTATTTTTCCATCAGGGCATCCCAAGCCTTACGGTTGACGATGTTGCGCTGGGACAGAATGACATTGCCTTCGCCGTCATTCACTTTGACGATTTCGACTTCGATTTCGTCGCCCATTTCAACGTCTTCGTCCACCAGCTCGTTGCGGCTGAGCAGACCGTCGGACTTGTAGCCGATGTTGACGCACACTTCGTCATCCGTCAGCTGAACGACAGTACCAACGACGGTCTGTCCCGCGCGGATGCGAGTCATGCTGGCGGCAACCTCTTCCATGAAGTTCGGCGCCTTGTGGGGCTCCTCCGCGTGTGCCTGCTCCTGGGCTTCCTGTTCAGGGGCTGCCGCTTCTTCTGTCCTGTCGACGGCTTCCTGCACGGGTTCGCTTTCGGGGTGGGGCACAACCTGGCCTTCGTCTGCGGCTTCCGTTTCGGCGACCAAGTGTTCGTGCTGGGTTTCAGGCACCTCAGGCGCCTCGCCCTGCACAGCCTGCTCCACCGCTTCCTGTACGGGTTCGCTTTCGGGGTGGGGCACGGGTTCGCCTTCAGGCTGCAGGTTCAGGTCCTTGTTTTCCATGTCGTTCATACTGTCGATAACCTCCTTAAGTGACCAATCCGGTGTGGATGCTCCGGCGGTGACGCCAATCCTCAGATTGGGCCTATTTTTTAAGTGGGGCGGTATCTCCGCCGCACTTTCCACCAAATGGGTGTCCGGGCAAATGGCTTTGCAGGTCTGGTACAGCTTGCGGGTGTTGGCGCTGTGGCGGCCGCCGATGACAATCATGGCGTCTACCTGCCCGGCCAGTTCTCTGGCCTCCTGCTGCCTGAGGGTGGTGGCGCTGCAAATGGTTTGCTTGACGACCACCTGGGGGAAGCGGCTCAGAATCTGCTGGCTTAGCCGCTGCCATTCGTCCGGGGGAAAGGTGGTCTGTGCCACCAACAGGGCATTGTGGGCGGTGTCGGGTAACGCGTCCACCTCTTGGGGGGTGGAGACCACGAACACCGGGCCGTGACACCAACCAGCGGTTCCAACGACTTCAGGATGGCCCTTGTCCCCCACCAGGATGACGGGGGCGCCTTCCGCGCTGTACTGGCTGACCTCGCGGTGCAGCTTGTGCACGAATGGGCAGGTGCAGTCCAGCACTTCGTGGGCTTGCTCCCTGGCCTGCTGTGCCACCTGGGGTGACACGCCGTGGCTGCGGAGAATGAGCAGGCTGCCCTGTGCCTGCTGCGGCGTCTGGACAGCCTGTATGCCGCGCGCGGCCAAGTCGTCCACCACCGAGGGGTTGTGGATTAACTCGCCCAGCGTGCGGCAGGGAATGCCTTGCTGCCTTGCTTGTTCCGCAGCAGCCATGGCTTTGTCCACCGCTTGCTTGACGCCCATGCAAAAACCGGCATGTTTGGCGACAATTAACGGCACAGCTTGGTCCACTTCCTACAAATAATATACAAACTCGCTTGCTGTGTCAATCCCTAAGCCTCCATTGAGGTAATATCGCCGGTCTTTAGTACGGATTCGCGCGCCGCGCGGTAGGTATCCGCCATCAACTGGGTCAGCTCGTCTATGACATCCTTGCCCATGCCTTTGTCCAGCAGGTGGCTGTAATCAATGGCGGGCAAGTAATATACATGTACCCGTTTAAAGGGGCCTGGCTTTCCGTGAATGTAAACCGGCATCAGCGGCACGCGGTTGCGTAGCGCAATCAGGCTGACGCCGCTTTCCACGCCTTCCATGAGCTCTTCCGGGGCTTTGCGGGTGCCCTCCGGAAACATGGCGAGCACATGCCCTTTTTTCAGCACCTCATTGGCAGCGCGCATGGCGGCCATGTCGGTGGCATGGCGGGATACCGCGAACATATGCAGTTTGCGCACCACGTAGCCCAGGATGGGGTTTTTAACCAACTCATCCTTGCCCATGAAGCGCACCTCATAGCGCTTGATGGGCAGGGGAATAATCAGCGGGTCAAGCAGGCTGACGTGATTGCTGATGAGGATATAGGGCGCATCCAGGTCGCTGACGCGCTCTTTATGATGGTATTTTGCTGGAAAGAAGATGGGCCCCAGCACGTACAACAGGATGCGCGCCAGGGTGTACCAGAAGGTGCGGGGCTCCCGCGGCCTTTGGTTATCACTGGGCATACGCGGTCTCCACAATGCGCAGGATGGCAGCGACAGATTCTTCAAAGGTCATGCCCGTGGTATCGAGCAGTACGGCGTCCTCCGCCTGGCGCAGGGGGTCATTGGCGCGCTCAAGGTCCTGCTTATCCCGGCCCACCAGTTCGCTTAACACATCCTGGTAGGTGGCGTCCGGCTGCGCATCTTTGATTTGCTCAAAGCGGCGGCGAGCGCGCTCCTCGCTGGAGGCGGTCAGGAAAATCTTGACCGGCGCGTCCGGCAGGACCACGGTGCCGATGTCCCGGCCGTCAATAATCATGCTTTGTGTCTTTGACAGCTGCTGCTGCAGGCTGACCAGGTAGGCGCGCACCTGCTTGTAGCGCGACACCGTGCTGGCCGCACTGCCAACGGCCTGCGCGCGGATGTCGCCATCCACTGGCAGGCCGCAAAGCTCTGTAATTTGTTGGCCGTCCTGAAAGCGGACGGAGACCTCCGCCTGGCCGCTGAGGCACAGGGCTACCACCGCCTGTTCATCGGCGGGGTCAATGTCCCGCCTGAGGGCGGCCAGGGCCACCGCGCGGTACATGGCGCCCGTGTCCAGGTGCAGAATGTTCAACTGCTGGGCGACGGCGTCAGCCAGGCTTGATTTACCAGCGCTGACCGGGCCGTCCAGCGCGATGAGAGTGTGCCGGTTACTCATCGCCGCGCCATGCTCTGGGTGAGATCCCACCCGGCCAGGATGGCCTGCTGATGGGCAACGGCGTAGGGGCCAGTGGCTTCGGCATCCGCCATCGGGCGGGGGAAGTGCACGCAGATGTGACCGGTGAGGTCGTTGCCCGCGGTATGGTCTACCTCATGGCCGTGGCTGTGGGTGGAGCCCATGTAGACCCGGCCGTCAGAGAAGATGACCCACACCGGGCGCGGATCCCAGTTGTTCACGCCCAGGGCGCGTTCCATGGTCTTGGTGTCCTGCGCTGTGGGCGGCTCACCGTCGGCGTGACGGCCGACGCTGAACAGTTTGACATTGTAGTGCGCGCCGCTCATGAAATCGTAAATGATGATGTTGGGCATGGAGCGCGCACGGGCGCGCACCTCGCCGGACCAATCGGCAAAGCGCACTTCAGACGCGCGGGGCGCGGTGAAGGGGGCCGCTTGGGGCACCTCGGGCTTGGGGGTGGCTGTGGGCAGCGCGGCCAAGCCAGCGGCGGGCACAGCACCTACGCCATAGAGTTTGCTTAACGTGAGGCTGCCGGCCAAGCCGTCAGCGTTTAGTTTGTTGTTGCTCTGGAAGGCCTGCAGGGCCAGGAAGGTCTTGGGGCCAAAGACGCCGTCCGCGCCGCCGGTGAGGTATTTGAGCTCAATCAGCTTTTGCTGAAGCGCCTTAACCTCGGCGCCCCGGTCACCCGCGCGCAGCGTGCCGCTGGCACCGGGCTTGTCTTCCTCGGCGGAGGGGTTCATGGCGGCCTGGCCGCCAACGGCCGCGGCGCCGTACAGCGCCGTCAGGGTCTGCTCACCCGCGACACCATCGGCTGACAGGTTATTACTCTTCTGGAAATTGGTGACCGCACGGGCGGTCTGGGTGCCGAAGATGCCGTCCGCGTTGCCGGTGAGGAAGTTAAGCGTAATGAGCCTGCTTTGCAGCGCTGTGACTGCGTCACCAGAGGTGCCGATGCGAAGCACCTGGTAGGCGGGCGCTGTTTCAGGCGTGACAAAGCCTGTGGCGGTCTGTCCCTGCCCCAGCGCCGTGGTGGCGTATAGGGCCTGCTGTGTGGCCAGGTCGGCGATGCCGTTGACCAGCAGGCCGTTATTCTTCTGGAAGGCCTTCACGGCGGCTACATCCCGGGCGGCGTAGATGCCGTCCGGCACAATCTGGTAGTAGCCCAGTTCCACCAGGCGGGTCTGCAGCTGGGTAACGGCGACCCCGCGGGTGCCTGAGCGCATGACGATGACATTTTGCTCATTCAGGGCAGATGGCGCTTCGCCCGGCACCACAGCCGGCGGTGTGGCAGGCTGGGTGGCGCCGATGGCGGCATTTAAGGCAAGCGTGGTGAAGTTGTCCACCTTGCCGGTCTGGCGGATGCTGTGGGCCTTCTGGAAGGCTTTGACGGCGTTTGCGGTTTGACGGGAGTAGGTTTCGCTCAGGTCGCCGTCGTAGTGGCCCAGCGTCTTCAAATTGCGGTGCAGGGCGGCAACAGCATCGCCCACATCACCGGATTCCATGGGGAAGCCGGGAATGGGGGGCAGTGTTTTTAGGGACACCAGGCGGCCGGCGGCGTTGCGGGGACGCTTTTCATAGATCAGCTGCTGCAGCTCCGGCAGGGCGATGCCCGTGGCGCGCAGGTTGTTCTTCTCCTGGAAGTCTTTCAGTGCGCTCAGCGTGGCGGGGCCAAAGGAGCCGTCGGCCTGGCCCTTGAAGAAGCCAAGTTCTTCCAGCGCACGCTGCAGTGTGCGCACCTTGTCGCCGCTGGCGCCCACCGCCAGCCCTTCATAGTGAACGCGGGCTTCGGTATCGATGGGCAGGGTCTTGCCGGGCAGGTACTGGTCGGGAATGTTGACATAGTCGCTCATGACGTAGCCGGTGTAGTTGCGGTATTGGGCCTTCAGGAAGTCTCCGCTGACGCTGAGCACTTCGATGGAGGCACCCATGGGCACGGTGAGCATGCGCGCGGCCGAGGCGGAGGCGCGCTTGCGCATATTAACTGCCGCAGAGGCCGTGGTGGTGTAGGGGTAGGTGGCGGCAGGCTCCTCCTGCTGGGTGAAGGCAGGGGCCGGGGTTACCTGCGGGGCAGCGGGCTGTACATCTGCCGTGGCCTGCTCCTGCGGGGCGGTTTTGTACAAAGCGCTCAGGGTATTGGGGCCGGCGCGGCCATCCACCTTTAGTTTGCTGGCGCGCTGAAACGCCCGCACGGCGTTTTCTGTGCCTCGGCCGTAGATGCCGTCCAGGGTGCCTTTGTAGTAGCCCTTGGTACGCAGGGCTTGCTGCATCTCGCGCACCTGGTCGCCCCGGTCGCCAGGGCGCAGCGTCAGCCCGCCGATGGCAGGCAGCACTTTGACGGCCGTTTGGCGGCCGGCGGCATTGCGCGGACGGCCTTCAAACAGCAGCTGCTGGGTGGCGGAGTCCGCCATGCTGCTGTTGGGCAGCTTGTTGGCGGCCTGGAACTTTTCAACCGCTTCCGCGGTGGCCGGGCCGTACTTGCTGTCGACAGCGCCCCGGTAGAAGTTGAGTTCCTTCAGGGCTTCCTGCAGTACCTTCACGGCAGGGCCTTCAGCGCCCACCATCAGGTCCGGGTACTTGCCCGCCACTTCACCGCTGACGGGGGCTGGGGTGGCGGCTGAAAGCTGCTCCACCTGGGGGGCGGTGCGCGTGACAAAGTTCTTTAGCGCGTAGCCCACCGTGCCCTCGTAGCTGACAATGTAGTAGCTGCCGTCAGAGCCTGTAACCTCCATGGCGTTGCCCTTGGGAATGACCAGCAGCACCGTAGACGTGGCGCTGGCTTCCTGCCTTAGGCGCAGGCTGTCCGTGGTATACGCAACAAAGGGGAAGGCATCCGAGCCCGCCGCCGTCAGGGTGCTGAGCAGCAGCGCTGCGCATAGAAAGACAACCAAGGATCGTTTCGTCCTGGATGAATGCATGTTGTACCTCCCCTGGTCCTGTATAATCAGAATCATTTTATGGTGTACGGCTTGATATGTCAAGAAAACTCGCAACAATTGTAACAAAAATGCGAAGGATTTCGTAACAAAGCGTCAAATCCAATCAAAAGACAGCAAACGCCAGCGGCAACAACGGAAAGCCCCGCCCTGCCGCAGGCGCGGCGAGGGCGGGGTGAATCAGTTATCAGTTTGTTACTTGGCTATCCCTTAGGGCTCGATGGCCAGGTAGGTGGTCATGACATAGCCTTCCTTGTCGCGGTACAATACCTTGCACCACTCATCGCCCTGCTCCAGCACCTGCACCTTGGCGCCGTAGGGAATCATGCCCAGGCGCTTGGTTTCCTTGCTGGGGCCTTCACGGAAGTTCAGGTCGCCCTTGTTGCGGGTCTGCACCTTGGCGAACACATCGCCATCCACGGCGTCAGCTGCCTCTTCGCTGGCGGGGGCTTCTTGCACAACAGCAGTCTCATCGGCGGCGGACTCAACAGCAGTTTCGGCGGGGGTGTTGGCGCCGGCCTCGTCAGTCACGACCGTGGGCTCTTCAGCGGGGGTCTCATCAGGCGTGGGCACCTTGCTCTCCACCGGGCCGATTTGCGGCGGGGCGGCGTTGGGGTCGCCGGTGTACTTGACTTCGGTGCTGTTGTCGGCCACAACCACCCAGGTCTTGCCGCGCAGCAGCTGCAGCTCGTTGCCCTGCTCATCCAGGAACACGGTGCGCTCTTTCAGATCGTTGCGGGTCCAGGAGCCGGCGATGTAGCGGCCGCCAATGAAGATGTCCGCGGCGCCGCTGCCAACGACGTCAGGCAGGATGGGCATGCTGGAGTGGCCGTTGTAGCCCACCTTGGTGCGCTGCACGATGATGTTGCTGAAATAGATGGTGGTGTCGGGGTCCAGCAGGTCTACGTAGGGGCCCTTGAAGTTGTGCCGGGTGTATGCGTTCTTGGCCGTGTCATACAGATAGGTGGCCGCGGTTTCTTTGTTTTCCCGGCGGGTGATTTCAACGGAAGTGGCCAGAGGGCCGGCATACTGGGGCGCGTCGGTGAACAGGAAAGGACGCGGCACAAAGGCGTAGTTGTTGGTATCTTTAATCACAAACTCGCGCAGTTTCGCCACATGCACCGTCACGTTGTGGGGGGCATAGTGGTACTTCACGCGGGGCAAATACTCTTTGCTGTACTTGTTGGCGTGGCCGTCGATGGACAGGTTCTTTTTGTTCACGCCGTATTGCTTCAGGGCTTCTCGCATGTTGCTGCCCCGGTCTTCCTGGGCGCCGTAGAACACGATGGGGCCGTCCCATTCTTCGCGCAGGTCGGCGTGCATATAACGGCCGGAGCGCACCGGGCCCGCTTCATCGGGGTAAACGTCGGAGAACAGCGCCGTCAGGCGGGTCCAGCCGGGTTCGGACAGCGGCATTTCGTAGATGATGTCCGCCTTGGAGACGCCCCACTGCGGCATGGCGCCGGGGGTGTTGTCAATCTGCACCAAGATGGGCATGTAGCTGTGATTGCCGACCGGCAGGCCGGTGGTGGGGCTCTGGCCGGGAATCACGGGGTTGTTGGTGAACACGCGGCTGGGCTTCGCGGCGGTTCGCTCGGGGATGACGGTTGCGCTCTGGGCGCTGGCGGCCAACGCCAGCGTGCAAAGCACCAGCACCAGGGCGAGGGTGGTCAGTTTCTTCATGGTTTCACAATCCTTTCATGCGGGGTACTATGCTCGGATGAGCAGCATATATTCAACGCCGCTTCCTTCTTGCCTTTAGTAGGGCTCGAAAGAAACAACAGGTGAAACATCATCATAGGTCAGCGTAATCAGCAGGTCATTGAGCGACCAGGTCATGGTGCCCTTGTCATCGATGGTGACGGGGTCCGAATAGCGCATATACAAGGACAGGAAGGCCGAGAAATAGGCTTCCCTGGTGCCAAAGGTATAGGTGAGTTTGTTGAGCCCCTGCGCATCAAACGCGTAATGGAGCGTTGCCGGAATGCGGAAGGCCACGATGTCGTTTACCACAACGCCCCCATCGGCGGGCTTGACCCGCTCCAGCGCGGACACTTCCTTTTCGGTCATGCCCCAGGTGGCTCCGCGCAATAGCGGAGCGTTGGTTTCCTCAATGGCCTCGGGTGCAGAGCCGCTGATGCCGTGGATGTACTTTCCGCGGAACAGATAGTCGTCGGTGTACTCGGTAACGGCACGGGAGAGTTTCCATTCGCCATCCACCTGCAGGAAGGCATAGCGCTCGGTAAAGGACACCCAGTCATCGCCCTCAAAATGGAAAGAGAGCACACGATAGGGGTACACGCTGTTGCCGATTTTGACGTGATAGTCCATGTGCGAAGCCGCCAGGGCTGACACATCGGTGTCTTCAAAGCCTTTAAAACCCGTGAGCGCCGCGTAGCCGCCGGCGCCGCCAAAGCCGTTGAGCAGCTGGATGGCTTCAATGCGCTCCTTTTCCGGCAGATTGGACAATGCCTCAGTATAATCGGCGTTGACGCCGACATACACCAGGCGGTAGATGGCGTATTTTGGCGCGGTCAAAGAATCAAAGAACATGCCCAGCGCGGCATCCGCGTTCAGCATGTTCTTGTTGGGTACTTCGGTGAAGTTGGCTTTGATGCCCCTAAGGGGCTGGGCAGGATCCGCCACCACATAGTAGGGAAAGTCGTAGATGGAAAACATGGGCATGCCGTTGTCAAACTTGACCGTCAGCAGTTCACCGATTTCCGGGTGGGTAAAGCCGCTGACCCAGGCCTGTGCGCCGGGCGTGATGCCGACCAGCAGCATGGCCAGGGCAAGTGAAAGCAATCGTTTCTTCAGCAAATCAAAACTCCTCGAGCATTCTTGTTTAGTGGGTCAGGAAATTCCGTACAGCCTGCTGTTCCGCATCCATGTCATCGGGGAACACCAGGCGGTGCATGTGTACCGTTTTCACCTGGTACGCACCCGCGGGGGAGTACAGGTACTCAAAGTTGGATAGGTCACTTTTGAGCGCCGCCTCCAGCAGGGCCAGGATATCATTCATAGACAGATTGGTTTCAATGAAGGAAGAAACCCGAATATACAGGTCCAGCGTGCCCTGTACGCCGACGCTTTTTAGTTTGTCCAGGCCGGCGATGATGGTGCGCATCTGCCGGCTGTTGCGGCCCTCATTTGAGACCGTGGTAGGCTGTTCCACATCCCGGTTGCCCATAAAGGCCCAGGCTTGGTTACCGGTCAGCGTATTAACACCTGCTTTGACCTCGGGCCAATTAAACGGCGGGATGCTGCGGATGAACCAGTTGGTGGGCTCGACCTCATCTTCGTGAATCTCCACGTCGATGCCGCCGATTTCATCCACCAGGCTGACCAGGTTTTGCAGGCTGATCTGCGCATAGTGGCGGACATTGGTGCCCAACAGCTCATTGACCGCGTCCAGCGCCATCTTGGGGCCGCCGAAGTAGGTGCTGGTGCCCAGCTTATTGGGGCCCAGGTCATCCGGCAGGGTTACGCCATAGTCGCGCTCCACGCTCAGCACCTTGATCTGGCCACCGTCGCTGTGAAGCGACAACAAAAAAATGGCGTCCGCCCGGCCCTGGTCTTCCTCGCCAGTGACGGATTCGCCAAGATTGTCGGTGCCCAACAGTAACACCTGCAGCACTTCCGCGCCAGCAGGCTGTACAAAAGTAAAAAGCAGTACCGCAGCCAGCATGGCCGCCATCCATTTCGCAAACTTCATTCAAGCACTCCCAGTGGGTTCACTGCGGCCGCAAAACGTTTTCACAGCCGTGGTTATGATATACTTCAACAGGTGGATTGTCAACGAAAGGGCGCCTGCGGTGACCAATGTTTACATCTTAATCCGTCGAAAAACTGAGGTTTTTCGACGGTTAGGCTTTTTGGCCGTCTACCGCGTCAGCGTGCCCTCCATTTCCTTCCGCCGCGGGACGCGGCGGGGCGTACATTTCGGGACGCTTCCTTCCACTTGAAAGACTGCGGTCTTTCAAGTGAGAGGAGGGAACCCGCAGCGCACGCCTCCGGTCCGCTTGCGGCCCGGAAAGGGAGCGAAGGGATTTCCGACGAGCTCCCGGGCGGTAGACGGCATGGAAACCCTTTGCTGCGCAAAGGCTTGCCGCGCCACCGTACACGCCGCTGGCGCG
>CAYFSN010000052.1:0-14162 GCA_964345845.1 uncultured Christensenella sp. | reverse complement strand
GCAGCGTGACATGGTAAACGGAGTCCAAAGTTGCGAACTTGATTTGACAGTACCCGTGTTCCCGTGTTCATTACGCAACAGTTAGTTTTAGGAAACTTAACATTTATTTATCGCACTGTTTCACAAACTTCACAACAAGCAGATTCCTTGATACGTGCGGGCGCTGTAATTGGCGGCGCCATGCGTCAACAGTGTTAACAAGACGTTAAAAAACACGGGACACCATTGCGTCCCGTGAAACCAGGGTCTGTTTAAACGGCTGGCTGCGCCTTAGTAGGTCAGCAGGTCGCGAACCATGTCCCGGTAGTCGGTAAAGCGGTGGGTGGCCGGATAGTCCGGGTAGAAGTCGTCCGGGTCAAACAGCACGCTGTCCATGCCGGCGGCGTGCCCGGCGTCCAGGTCGATGTCCCGGTCGCCGACCATGACACAGTCGGCGGGGTCCAGCCCATGCTTTTCCACCAGGTACAGCAGCGCATCGGGCGCCGGCTTGTGGGGAAAGCCGTCCGCGCTGGTCACCATGTCGCAAAACAGCGGGGTGAGGCCATCGCGCCCAAGCGGCGCCAAGGCGGATAGGTCGCGGTGGGTGTACAGGTAGTTCTTGCCGCCCATGCGCTCCACCCGGTGCAGCACATGCTCGGCCCCCTGATACAGATGAATGGTATCCGGGCCCTCGTCCTCCGCGTAGCGGTCAAACAGCGCCATGATATCATCGCCCAGCGCTTCTCCGTCAAACGAGTTGGCGGCATAGCGCAAGGTCACCTTGCAGCGCTTGAGCAGTTCGTCATCAGAAATACCTATCCCCTTGTCGCGCAGGGCCTTTTGAAAGGCCCGCACGGCACGGGGATAGGTATCATACAGTGTTCCATCAAAGTCCCAGAACCAGTGGGTATAACGCATGCTTATTTCAGGGTCGGCGCAGGCAGCTCACTGGTGCAGTGGGGGCAACGGGTGGCTTCGTCCGCCACGGGCTGCAGGCAGAAGTCGCACTTGCGAACGACGGGCGCGGGCGCCTCTTCCTGCTTTTTGCGCAGCTTGGAGATGGCCTTCACGAACAGGAAAATGCACAGCGCCATCAGCACGAAGTCGATGACGGTCTGGATGAACAGGCCGTAGTTCAGGGTGGCGACACCGGCCTCCGCTGCCTGTTCGATGGTCTTCAGCGGCACATCGCTCTCCGCCAGGGGCAGGAACAGGCCGGATACATTCACACCGCCGGTCAGCAGGCTGAGCACGGGCATGAACACGTCATTGACCAGGCTGGTCACGATTTTGCCGAAGGCACCGCCAATGATGACACCGACGGCCATGTCCATCACATTGCCCTTCAGCGCAAAGGCTTTGAACTCGTCCAGAAACTTTTTCATAGGTCCTCCTTAAAGCAGTTAAAATACAGGCGTATATTAGCATAGCCGGTGCGGGGTGACAAGTGTACACCAGCAAAAGTGCCGTATTGGTACAGCGCGGCGCATGTGTTATACTAAACAAAGAGAACATATACCTGGAGGTAAGCATGGACCAACAAGTCTTGGATACCTTAATGACGCAACGCGGCGCTTTGGCGAAGGGGCATTATTCCCGCACCTCCGGCCGCCACAGCGACCACTATGTGCAGTGCGCGCTGCTGTTTGACCAGCCGGAGGTGGGCGCCCAGGTGGCGTCCGCCCTGGCGGCGCGGTTAAGCGCCTGGGGCGCCGACCTGGTGCTGAGCGCTGCGGTGGGCGGTGTGCTGCCGGGCTACGAGGTGGCCCGCGCGCTGGGGCTGCCGTTTATTTACTGCGAGCGGCGCGACGGCGCCATGACCCTGCGGCGCGGCTTTCACATTCCCCCCGGCGCAAAGGTGCTCATCATCGAAGACGAGGTGATGACCGGCACCAGCGTGCGCGAAATGGGCGAAATTGTGCAGGCCCTGGGCGGGCACACCGTGGGCATCGCCTGCCTGGTGGACAAGTCCGGCGGCAAGCTACAGCTGGACGTGCCGTTTGAAGCGCTGCTCACCGTGCCGGTGACCCACTACCCCGCCGCCGCCTGCCCCATGTGCCAGGCCGGCATGCCCCTGGAACCCAGCCCATAAAGGAGCGCGAGTATGCGTACAAGAAAGCCCTGGTCAGCCTCTCGTTTACATGTGGACGGCACCCGGTTGACGGATGTAAACGGCAGCACCGTGCTGCTGCACGGCATCAACCTGATACACAAAGGCAAACGCCGGACAGACGGCACGTTCAACTTTTACCCCAACTGGCCGGATGACCTGTACCGCCGCTTCGCGGACATGGGCCTGACGGTGGTGCGCCTGGGCATATTGTGGGCGGCGCTGGAGCCGCAGCCCGGGCAGTATAACGAAGACTACTTCACCTTCATAAGGCGGCAGCTGGACCTGGCCAACCAGGCCGGCCAGGCCGTGGTGCTGGATATGCACCAGGACCTGTACGCCCAACGCTTTTCGGACGGCGCGCCCGACTGGGCGGTGCTGACCGAACACCCCTTTGAAGAGACGGCGCTGTGGAGCGATGCCTACCTGTTTTCCCCCGCCGTGCAGGAAAGTTGGGACCATTTCTGGCAAAACGCGCCGGTCCCGGCTACCGGTAAGGGCCTGCAGGACCACTTCGCCGCCCTGTGGGGCGAAATCAGCCGCCGCTTCCACGACCACCCGGCGCTGCTGGGCTATGACATTTTGAACGAACCGGCGCCGGGCAGCGACATTCAAGCCATCTTCGGCGCGGTGCTTCAGGGCTTTGCCCAGCTGATGACAAAAGAAGAAGCCGCGGCGCTGGGGCTGGAAAGCCCGGACATGGACGCCATGGCCGCTGTGTTCATGGACCCGGAGAAGAAGCTGCTGGCGCTTGATATGCTCAACGACCCGGAACGCTACCGCCAACTGGGTGAAAAGTGCAAGGCGCCGGTAGCGCGATTTGAGCAGCAGCAGCTGGGCCCGTTTTACCAGCGGGTGGCCGCCGCCATCCGCCGGCATGACACGCGGGGCTTTATCCTGCGGGGCAACAACTACATGTCCAACATCGGCATTCCCTCAGGCATTGAGCCCATCATGGGGCCGGACGGGCCGGACCCGCGGCAGATATTCGCGCCCCACGGCTACGACCTGACGGTGGATACCCCCGCCATTGACCACGCCAGCGACAGCCGCGCGGGCAGCATCTTTGCCCGCCACCGGGAAACCCAGCAGCGCCTCAACATCCCCGTGCTGGTGGGCGAGTGGGGGGCGTTTGGCGCCTCGCCTGCCGCGGTCAGCCACGGGCGGTTCCTGGTGGAACTGTTTGAACAATATGGCTGGAGCAGCACCTACTGGTGCTATGAAAGCGCGCTGTTTGACACCCCGGCCTTCCTGCTGCTGAGGCGCCCGCGGCCCTTGGTGGTGGCAGGCGAGATTCAGACCCATCACTACGACGCCAAGGCAGGCCGGTTTACCCTTTCCTGGCAGGAAGAAGCCCCCGCGCAGGGGGCCATGACGGAGCTGTTTTTGCACCAGGTGCCCGTCAGCGCCGAACTGGACGGCCAACCCCTGGACGCCGAGCGGCTGCTGCCCGGGCGCATGTTCATTAAGTGGGCGGGGGGCCTCCGTCAGCTGTCGCTGTCGTTTCCTCCCCACGGCGCCGGTCGCGGCTAAAGGCGGACAGTGCCTCCTCTCGCTGCTGGCTCACTGGGTGCAGCAGCAGGGGAATCATCCCCAATAATGCAAACACAATGGGCACCACTGCGGTGCCGATGCGGATGCCCAGCATGGCACTGGCTGACTGCACCGCCAGGTCGCCGTTGTAGCCGTAGGCCTCCATGATGCCCAGCAGCAGCATCTGCTGTATGCTGAGCGCTGGCGCCGCGATAAGCGTCAGCAGCGCGCCAATCAGCCCGGTTTTGCGGGTGCCGGTCAGCTGCTCGTTTTCGTCAATCAGCGCCGCTGAAAGCGGGGTGCCGGCGGTGGTCATCAGGTATTTGCCCATCATGATGGGGATGTAGCACAGCGTCACCATGACCCAGTCCCGGCTGAAAAACAGTAGCCCATAGCCCGCGATATAGGGCAGCACGCCCCACAGGATGGAGCGCTTGCTGCCCTTTTTCTTGACCACCCGGCCCAGTAAAGGCAAAAACGCGAACACCACCAGCATGGGCAGCGTATCGGCGATGGTGGCCTGCAGGCCGCCGGTGCGAATGACGTGGTCCATGAAGTATAAAAACGCGGTGAAATAAACAGTGTTGGGCGCGAGCGCCAGCAGGGTATAGCCCGCCCATGTCCAGAAGCTGCGCATGCGGAAAATGCCCAGGATGTCTTCCTTGAGGGTTTCGTAGCGGATGTCCCCCTCCTGGCTGCCCAGCTTGTAGTAGGCGGGCTTGTCGCGGATGTTGCGAACAGACACCAGGTAGATAAGCGCGTTCAGCGCCACCACCCCCATCAAAATCATCACCACCATGGGGCGGCGGTCCCGGTCGCCGCCCACCAGCAGGAAGGTGGGCACCAGGGTGGCGAAGAAACTGACGATGTTGGCCACATACGCCTGAATGACGGAGATGTCCACCCGCTCTTCCTTGGTGGGCGCCGCCAGGTAGTACAGGCTTTGGTAGCTGACGCCAAACACCGTGGCAAAGGTATCGTAGATGAACAGCTCCACCAACAGCGCCGCGAAAATCAGCCCCTGGGGCCAGGTGGGCTGGCTTAACAGCATCAAAAACAGGCACAGCACCATGAACGGCGCCGACACCCGCATCAGGTACAGGTACTTACCGCGCTTGGGGTCATAGGGCTTGCGGTCAATGAGCACGCCGATGAGCGGGTCGTTGATGAAGTTCCAGATGTTGAAGATGAGGTAGATGAAGCCGACGTAGCGCAGCTCCAGCCCGATGAGGTCGGTGTACAGCTTGATGTATACATTGTGAATCAGCACCGAGCTGAGCGACAGCGCGGGCATGGGCAGTGACAGGAAAAACTTCTGCCGCGCGGGCAGTGTGCCGGGTGTGTGTTCGGTGTGCTTCCAGGGCCTCCAGTTCATGGCGGTCCTCCCTTAGGTTAATTGTGCTGCGACGTTTGCGAAAAGGCGGCGTACAGCCGGTTGTGGGTCGTGCGCCGAAAGCGCAGGTGCCGCTCATTTTCACGGCTGGGGTGCACCCGGTTGGTCAGCAGCACGGTGAAAAAGCCGGTGGTGGGGTCAACGGCGATGGAGGTACCCGTAAAGCCGGTGTGCCCAAAGGCACAGGCGGGCAGCAGTTCGCCCAGGTAACAGCCCTCGGTGCCACCCAGGTGAAAGCCCAGGCCGCGGTGGCTGTCCTGCCCCGGGGTGCGGTTGTATATGGCGGCCTTCAGCGTGGCGGGGAACAGCAGCCCGCCGCCCCCGCTTGCCAGCATGCTGGCAAACCGCGCGGTATCGCCCACGGTGGAAAACAGCCCCGCGTTGGCGGAAACGCCGCCCAGGAAGCGGGCGTTCTCATCGTGCACCACGCCGATGAGCGGCTGCCCGGTGGCGGGGTCTACTTCCGTGGCGGCAAAGTTGCCGCCAGTGGGGCAAAAGCCGGTGTCGGCCATGCCCAACGTGCCAAACACCATGTCCTGCGCCAGGCGGTCAAGCGGCTGTTGATACAGCGCCTCCAGCATCTTGCCCAGCACAATGAACCCCAGGCACGAATACCGGGGAATGCCCGCCGCCCCCTCCAGGGGCAGGTTCAAAATGACCGATACGGCATCCTCGGGGTTTTTACAGGCTTCGTTAAGCAGGATGTGCGGGTTGATGCCGGAGGTGTGGGTCATCAACTGGCGCACGGTGATGCCCGCCCTGTCCCGCGGCGCGTCCAAGTAGCGGCCGATGGTATCGTCCAGCGTCAGGCGGCCTTGCTGTATGGCCAGCAATGCCACCGGGGTGGTGGCCATCACCTTGGTGAGGGAGGCCATGTCAAAACGGGTATCCAGGGTACACTGGGGGCCGTCCGGCAGCCACAGCCTGCCCGCCGCGTGCATGCCCAGCACCTGGTCCCCCACGCCCACGGCGCCCGCCGCCGCCGGGAAAAAGCCGTCCGCCACGGCCTGGTTTAAGATGGTCTCCAATAACTGCTGCATAAACACCGCCCAAAGGCAAGGTCGCCCGCGCGCTGCGCGCAGGGTGAAGGTGTAGCGTTCCTCGGTTGTCGTTGCCGGTATGCTAACATGGCAAGCAAAACACCGTCAAGCGGAGCGGCAACGCCAAAGGCGTATAAAAAGGCCCGGGATATCCCGGACCTTTTTGTATGCCGTACTGCGTATCAGGCGCCTATGCCTGCTCCACCAGGAACGGCGCCACGTCCTGCATGGTGGCGTTGGCCACCAGCAGGCGTTCATGGGTGAAGATGACAAAGCCTGCCGGCGCGCCGCCGGGCTTTTTGACGTGCTTTCGCAGGGTGTAGTTGACCGGCACCTGCACCCCGGCCCCCTTGCTGTACAGCGCCGCCAGCCGGGCGGCCAGCTGCAGGGCTTCCTCGCCCGGCTCGCGGCCGTTTAACTGCATGATGACGTGGGAACCCGCCATGTCCTTGGCGTGCAGCCACATGTCGCTGCCCTGCGCCGAGCGCAGCAGCGCTTCGTTTTGCAGGCTGTTTCTGCCTACCAATATGTCGGTGCCGTCTGGCGCCCGGTAGTGGTGGGGCTGGCTGGCGCGCTCGTGCTTGCGCTTTGCGCCGTCCCGCTCGCGCTTGAGCAGGCCGTGTTCGCGCAGCGGCTCCTGGATGTCCCGGATGTCCTGGGTGGTCTGCGCCTGCTCAAGGGCCCACTGGGCATCCTGTATCAAGCGCAGTTCTTCCCGGCTTTTCTCTATTTGGTCGGCGGCCAGTTTCTGGGCGGTGGCGGCCTTGCGGTAGCGCTTGAAGTAGGCCTGGGCGTTTTGCGCGGCGCTGAGCGCCGGGTCAAGTTCTATCTCCAGCATCTGCCCGTCATAGTAGTTGCTTAACTGCGCTGTGGCAGCACCTTTTTCCACCTGGTGGCCAAAGGCGGTGAGCAGTTCGCCCGCCACCCGGTATTCCTCCATGCGCTGGGCGCCGTGCAGTTCGTCCTGCTGCAGCGCCAATTTGCGCAGGGTGCGCTCTTCGGCCGCCTTTAGCTGCCGGCGAAAGGCGCTGGTGCGCTGCATGACCCGCTGGTGCAGGTCGCGCTGGTAGTGCAGTTCGTCCAGGGCTTCAGACAGGCTGCCCCGCGCGCTCTGCCGTTCTTCCGGCAGACTGCGGAATAAAAACGGCAGCACGTCTTTGGGCACGCCATCGCCGTCCATGTACAGCTGCGGCGCGTACAGGGCCGGCAGGTCTTGAAGCAGGCGCGCTGCCTCGCGGGCGAAGGTGTCCAGGTTGATGTCGGTCAGCTGCGGGGCCTCCTGCCCGGTCAGGCGGAAGCACAGCTCCTTGCTGGATTGCGCCCCCAGGCCCGACACGCTGTCGGCCAAGGCGCGGTCCAGCCGGCCGCCCTGCAGTTTTAGCCGAAACAGCAGGCGCTCAGCGTCCAGCCCCTCGGGGGCCAGTTTGTCCTGGGTGGGCGGCAGGATGAACTCCGCTCCCGGCAGCATGCGCCGCACCCGGCTCATGTCGTCGGTGACGTGGCGCAGGCTGTCGATGATGCGGCCGTCCAGCACCAGGCTCAGGTTGCTGTGGCGGCCCATGGCCTCAAACCACAGCTGCTTGACCCGGCTTTCGCCCATGTCGTCGTTGCCGGTCACTTCCATCAGGATTAAGCGGTCGCCCGCCACCTGTTCTAACTTCGTTATCCGGCCGCCCAGCAGGTGTTTGCGCATCAGCATGCAAAACACCGGCGCGGCCTGCGGGTTTTCGTAGGCCTTGTCGGTCAGGTGCAAGCGGGTGCCGGTGGGGTTGGCGTTGATGAGCAGGCGGTGGTTTTGCCCGGCACCGCGCACCGCCAGCACCACCATGTCCTTTTCCGGCTGCTGCACCTTGTCCACCCGGGCGCCAAGCAGCGCTTCGTTTAACTCGCGGGCGATGAAGCCCAGCGTCAGGCCGTCTAATGCCATGGTTCCTCCGTGGTTCTTTTTGTCTATCATACGGGAATGCCGCATTTAGCGCAATTGCGGGTTGGGTATCATGTCCGTACGTATACATATGGGAGGTCAGTATGGATTTGGGTTTGAAGGGAAAGACCGCGCTGGTCATGGCCGCCAGTTCCGGCCTGGGCAAGGGGACGGCCATGGAGCTAGCCCGGGAGGGCGCCCGGGTGATTCTGCTGAGCAGCAACGAAGACAAACTGCGCGCCGCGCAGGCGGACATCGCGCGGGAAACCGGCAACGAGCCAGACTTTGTGGTGTGCGACCTGGCGGAGCCGGGCGCCATCGGGCGCGCGGTGCGTGACGTGGCACAGCGCCATGGCGGCATTGACGTGCTGGTGACCAACGCGCCCGGCCCCAGGGGCGGCCCGTTTATGGCCCTGACGGATGAAGACTGGCACAGCGCCTATCAGCTGAGCCTGCTGGTGCATGTACAGGCCATCCGTGCCGCGCTGCCCTCTATGCAAGCGAAGGGCAGCGGCCGCATACTTTGCATCACGTCATCTTCTACCCGGCAGGCGCTGGATAACCTGCTGCTGTCAAACGCCTTCCGCCTGTCGGTGGTGGGCATGGTGAAAACGCTGGCGCGGGAGGTGGCCGGCCAGGGCATCCTGTGCAATGTCATCGGCTCCGGCTCCATGCAAACACCCCGCATTGACAGCCTGGACCAGGAAAACAGCGAGAAGGCCGGGGTCTCCCTGGACGAATGGCGCAAGCGGCAGGCCGCGGCCATTCCCATGGGGCGCTACGGCAAGCCCGATGAGTTCGGCCGCCTGGCCGCCTTTTTGCTGAGTGAGGCCAACACCTACATCACCGGACAGGTTGTCCTGATTGACGGCGGCAGAACCACCGCCTACTAAGGAGCGCTATGAACAAGAACAATGAGTTGGTGCTGCACCGCGACCTGCCGCTGAGCAGAGCAGAAACCTGGGCGTGGCTGACGGACAGCGAAAAGACCGCCCTGTGGTACGGCCCATACCAACGAGACGGAGACAAGCTGTTCATCACCATGCTGCATGAAGACGGCCAGCCCACGGTGGAAGGCCGCCTGGTGGCACACGAGCGGGAGCAGTATTTCACCCTGCGGGCGGGGACCCAGGAAAGCGACTTCACCTACCGGGTGGACCTGTCGGACGCGCCTGGCGGCACCCGGGTCACCCTGCGGCAGGACCTGCCCGGCACACCGGACGACCCCTGGTTTGAAGCCGGGTGGAACTTCTACCTGGACTGCCTGAAAAACGCCGTAGCGGGCGAAAAAGCGCCGACGTTTGAGGACTACGCGAGGCATTTGCAGGGAGGTTGACGAACGGTGTATCGTCGGACGCGCGCATGTCTCCATGTCCAGCGCGGCGAAAACGCCTGCAAGACGAGGAACAAGACGGCCAGCTGAGGGAGCTTACAGTGCAGTAAGTGACCGATGCTGGCCGTTGCAGTGACAAAGTAAGCCTTTTCTGTGTGCAGAAAAGGCGGTTGCAGGTGTTTTCGATGCGCTGGGGGCACATGCCCTCTTTTTTGTTGTAAGATAATGCCAATATATACGTCCTATGGATACAGGAGGTGAACAGGTGCAGGACTTTGAGGCGGTGTATCAGGCCTACTTTGGCGATGTATTTCGCTACGCGCTGCGCCTGACGGAAGGCAACCAAGCGCTGGCGGAAGACCTGACGGGCGACTGCTTTATGAAGGCCATGAACGCCATTGACAGTTTCCGCGGGGAGTGCGAACTGCGGGTGTGGCTGTGCCAGATATTAAAGCGCCTGTACCTGGACCACCTGCGCCGCCAGAGCCGCCGTACCCCGGCACCACTGCCCGAAGACCTGCCCGACCCGGAAGACCTGGAGGAGCGTTTTATGCAGGCGGATGCCGCCATGCGCGCCCACCAGGCGCTGCATAGCTTGCAGGAGCCTTACCGGGAGGTGTTCAGCCTGCGGGCGCTGGGCGGGCTCAGCTTTAAGCAAATCGGCCAGCTGTTTGGCAAAACGGACAACTGGGCCTGTGTCACCTACCACCGGGCACGGGGCAAACTGAAGGACGAATTGGAGGAAGACAAATGAAGATAACCTGCGGCGTGATGAACGACCTGCTGCCGCTATACCAGGAAGGCCTGCTGGGCGCGGAAAGCGCGCAGTTGGTGGAAGAACACCTGGCGGAATGCCCCCACTGCACACAAGCGCTTGAAAAGATGCGGCGGGCGGACACCCCCCTGCCCGGCGCGCAGGCTCCGCTGCGGGCTGTGGGCGCAAAGTTAAAGCGGGATAGGTGGCGCCGCGTCGGCATGGCGGTGGCGCTGGTCGTGTTCCTGGGCACGGTGCTGTTTTACCACGCAACCGCCCGGCAGTACCTGCGCTATACCCCCGAACTGGTAGAGATAAAGGAAGTAAGCCCCGGCAAACTGGTGGTGGAGGGCCGTGGGGTGACGGGCATCTGGTCCCAGGTGGAGGATGCGCCCACGCAGTTGGAGGAGGACCTGGGTCTGCTGTCCGGCACGGAGGTCTACCTCGCCTTCTTTAGCAACGGCGCGGCGGACAGCACCACCACCTTCACCACCACCTTTGAGGACCAGGGCACGCTGCGCGTCTACTACACCTACCCGGGGGAGACCGCCGTGCAAATCTACGGCCCAACCTCGGATGAGGGCGTGGCGCTGCTGCCCCGCCTGGCGCTGAACTACTACTGGTGGCTGGCGGTTGTCGTGGCCGCGGTGCTGGCGGTGCTGCTGGTGCTGCTGTACAAAAAGCCCGCTGCGCGCCGGGTGATAATCCCCTTGCTGTGCGTGCCGCTGTGCTATGTGCTGGCGCACTTCGCCATCAAGGGCACCAGCGGCGCCAGCTGGGACATGACGCGCGACCTGGCCTACATCCTGGTGGCCTGGGCCGCCCTCACCACCGCGGTGCAGCTGGCCCTCAAACAGCGGAGGCTTGCACTGTAACGGCATACATACCAAAAGCAGCGACAATCAAAGTCGCTGCTTCTTTTTTGCTGGGGTGTTCAAGTATGCGGAACATGGGTTCACACACCCAACCCCGGGAGGTCCAGGAGGGTCGCAACCCTCCTGTTTCGTTCGTATCGCCCGGCTCCGCCGGGCGGGCGTGGCGAATTGCGGAGCAATTCATACCTTGCCGACCACCGACCGCGCGCGCAGCGTGCAGGTGGGCGGCCAAAGACCTAACCGTCAAAAAGCCTCAGCTTTTTGACGGATATTAAGTGCCTCCCTCCACCCAGTGGTGCCACGGATACTGCTCCTGATAGGTGATGGTGTAGGGTGTGCAGTGCTGTACATCGCCAATGCCGGTCAGCCGGCCGATGACCATGCCGTGGGCCACGACGGCCAGTTTGCGCCAGCCCTCGTGCAGGTAGCGGTCCAGCACCGGGTGCAGGCGGGCAATCATCTCCGCGGTGCTTTCCCAGGGCGGCAGTTCGCCCTCGGGGTGCACGCCGCGGTGCAGGTCGTAGGCGTCCTGGGAGGCCCATACATCCTGCGTGCTGTCGTACAGGTGGGTGCGGTCGGGCTGCCACTCGCGCAGGTCCATCTCCACCCGGATGGGCACATTGGTCACCCGGCTGATGATGGCGGCGGTGTGCAGCGCGCGGGTGTAGGGCGACGACAATATCAACTGACAGCCCTGTAACTGCGGCGCCAGGGCCACCCGCTCTGCCTGCTGTACACCTTCCGGGCTCAGCGGCGCCAGGTCGCGGCCGTGGCCGATGAAGCCCCGCTCGTCAGCGGGCGTGTAGTCCGTATGTCCGTGGCGAATGAGTACCAACTCCATGTGTCCTCCCCGGGCGTGCTGCCCCTTCAATAACAGTATTTGCTCAGCGCCAGTGCCAGCTGCCGGGCGTATCGGCGATGGTGTAACCCATGCCCCGGTGCAGCTGGAAAGACGCAAGGTTTCCCACCTTGATTTGGCCGAATACGCGCTGGCCGCGCTGAAGACAGCGGTTCACCAGCTGCGCCTCCATGGCCTGGGCATAGCCGCGGCGGCGGTGGCTCGGCAGTACATAGAGCATACCCAGCGAGCCTTCCTCATGGTAGCCGATGAAGCCCACCAGCTCATCATCCACGTAGCCGCCAAACAGCCGCCCCTGTATCAGCGCGTAAGCGATGAGCGCTGCGCTGGCCTCCTGGTGCAGGGCGTTCACCATGGGCTGGTGCCGGGGGCGCAGCAGGCGCAGGGCCACGGGCTGGGAAACGGGCATGGGTACTTGCGCCTGGTAGGCGCAGCTGTGGCACACCATGCCGCCGGTAAAGCCGTGGATGGCCCTGGCGTCCTGTTCCAGCGTGTCATGCTCCATCATCAGCAGTTCATCGGCCGAAAAGGCGGTCAGCAGGCGCCGGGCGGCGGCCTCGTCATCCCAGCACAGCATGTGGCCAAAGAAGGTGGGGTCGTGCAGCAGCAGCGCGCCGTCGGAAAACTCAAGTACGCGCGCGGTGCCCCGCTCCAGCGCCGCCAGGGGCAGCACACGGGTCACCGGGCTTTGTTGGCAAAAGGTCAGGGCGGCTGCCTGGCTGGTGGGCATGGTGATGTTTCCTCTTCCGAAAACCCCCGCCGAGCAGCCGTGGTGTACACCGGGCGTCTTGACGGGGGATGTTGTGTGGGTTTGCTTTTAGTTGGCGGGGCTTACCACGGCGCGAATTCTTCTGACCCCAGCGGAGGAGCTTTCTTCCTTCTGAATCTTGAAGCTGCCTAGCTCGCTGGTGTTTTCCACGTGCGGGCCGCCGCAGATTTCCTTGGAGAAGCCTTCCACTGTGTATACCTTCACCCGCTCGCCGTAGCGCTCGTCAAACAGGCCGATGGCGCCCTGCTGCTTGGCTTCCTCCACGGTCATCTCGGTGTGCGTGATGGGCGCCTTGGCCTGGATGGCCTCGTTCACCAGGCGTTCCACCTCCTGCACTTCTTCCGGGGTCATTTTGCGGCCAAAGGTAAAGTCAAAGCGCAGCCGCTCGGCGGTGATGTTGGAACCGCGCTGGGCCACCTCCTCGCCCAGCACCTTGCGCAGCGCCGCGTGCAGCAGGTGGGTGGCGGTGTGCAGCTTGGTGGTTTCCTCGTCGTGGTCGGCCAAGCCGCCCTTGAAGCGCTGCTCGGCGCCCGCCTGGCTCTTCTGCTGGTGCTGGCGGAAGCGCTCGGAAAAGTCTTCCTCGTCCACGGTCAGGCCATGCTCCTGCGCCAGTTCCATGGTAATCTCCACCGGGAAGCCATAGGTGTCGTACAGCTTGAAGGCGTCGCGGCCGTTGATGGTCTTTAGCTGGTTGACGAACTTGTTCGCCTGCGCGCCAAAGCCCTCCAGGGTGTGCAGCGCCTCCTGCAGTTTTTTGATTTCAGCAATCATGGGCTGCCATTCGGGCAGCGGGCGGATGGAGGAGCCCACGTTCTTGGCGGACTGCTCCATGTCACGGAAGCGCTGCATGTTTTCGGGGGTAAACAACGTTTCTTTCATCTGGTCGCGCATGCCCTGCACGGCGTCGCGCACCTGCTGCACCCGGCCGATGGCCTTTTCAAACTCTTTGAGCCCCTGATTGAGCGTGCGCTGAAAGCGTTTTTCTTCCAGCAGCAGCTGCTCCAGCACGAAGCTGCGGTTGTGCTCCAGTTCGGGGTACACGTCCTTATACTGCTCGATGATGGTCAGCGCCACTTCGGCGGTGAAGCCGTCAGGCAGGTTCAGCTGGCGGCCAAAGCGTACCGCGCGGCGGATGAGCCGCCTGAGCACATAGCCCTGATCCACATTGCTGGGGCTGACGCCGCGGGGGTCGCCCAGGATGAACGTAGCGGTGCGCATATGGTCGGCCACGATGCGGAAGGCCTTGGTGTCTTCCTCATCGGCGCCGGCATAGCGCTTGCCGCTCAGCTCCTCAATGCGGCCGATGATGCCGGTGAACAGGTCGGTCTCGTACACGTTGCGCTTGCCCATCAGCACGCCAATGGTGCGCTCCAGCCCCATGCCGGTGTCCACGTTTTTGTGTTCCATGGGCTGGTAGGTGCCGTCAGCCAACTTGTTGTACTGCATGAACACGTCATTCCATATTTCCAGGTAGTGGCCGCAGTCGCACGCGGGGCTGCAGTCCGGCCCGCAGGGCTCGCCTTCGGCGATGAAGAACATCTCGGTGTCCGGGCCGCAGGGGCCGGTCAGCCCGGCGGGGCCCCACCAGTTGTT
>CAYFSN010000051.1:0-14766 GCA_964345845.1 uncultured Christensenella sp. | reverse complement strand
GCTACACCCGCAAAGCCGTCAATGGGTATTCTAACAATTGGCACCTGCAATGTCAACACTTGCAGGGGTGTTTTCGCTTGACGGCGCACGCGATTGAGGCAGGGCGATTGACAGCCGTACCCCTTTCCCCTATTCTTTTGGTTATCGGAGGGTTTATGAAACTGGACAAAGGCAAACTCTTGCGCAGGCTATTGCGCTGGACAGGCACAATTCCCACGAGTCACAAACTGCTGTACCCATTTTGGTTGTCGGCACAGTTGGATGTGGTGAAAGAAGAGCGCTTCTTTACGAATCTACCCGAAGCGATGGATGGGCTGACGATTGGTTATGCCTCGGACATCCATTACGGCCCTCTGCTAAAACACGAAAGAGCCGCAAAACTGGTGGATACCCTCAACAACCTGGATGTTGACCTGCTGCTGCTGGGGGGAGACTATGGTGAAGACACCAAGACGGCCATCCGCTTTTTTGAGGAAACACCTGCTTTGTCTGCCCCCATGGGCGTTTATGCGGCCATCGGCAATCACGATTTGATGGGCACCCCGCAGGAAGCGGCGCTGCTGTTGCAGCGTATGAAGCAGCAGAGGCTGACTGTGCTTCAAAACCAGGCGGCAACCCTTTTAGTTGGCGATGCCACCTTGTGCCTATGCGCTGTGGATGATGTAAAGCGCGGGAAACCTGACTTTGAACCTTTGATTGATGCGGCTCAGCAGGCGGATTTCACCCTGTTCATGCCGCACTCGCCGGATGCCATGCCTATGATAGAGAATTACCCGCACTTTGCATATGACCTAGCATTAGCTGGGCATACGCACGGCGGGCAGTTGGTGCTGTTTGGGCGCAGCCTGCACTCCTCCAGCCGCTATGGCGACAGGTTCCGTACAGGTTGGATGGACTTTCAGGGCAACCCGCTCATGGTATCAAACGGTGTAGGTACTTCTTTGCTGCCCATCCGCATGGGGTCCAGGCCGCAGGTACACAGAATCACACTGCGCAAAGGATCTCCACAGCCCAAATAGACTTACAGCAAACGCAAGGAAGGGTCTGCGTTCAAATCCAACGCGGAGACCTGTCGCCTGTGCAACTTCCAGAACGCCGCCTGCGCAATCATGGCGGCGTTATCACCGCAGTAGCGCAGTTCTGGTACATACAGTTCATAGCCCCGCTTCCCGCATAACGCTACGGCTTCACGCCGCAAAAGGCTGTTTGCCGATACACCGCCCGCCAACGCAAGGCGCTTTTCCCCCAGCTCTTCCATGGCGGCCGCCGCCTTGTCCAACAGCTGATGAACCACTGCCCGACGAAAGGAAGCCGCCAAATCCGCCTTTGGCAACGCCTGAGCCTTTTGCTGCATTTGGTGGCATAGGTTGATGAACGCCGTCTTAAGCCCGGAAAAACTATAGTCAAAACGCCCCTCCACCTTTGGCATAGGCAGATGGAACGCTTCCGGGTTTCCTTCTTCCGCTAATGCATCCAAACGGGGGCCGCCTGGGTAATCCAGCCCCAGAATGCGCGCTGCCTTATCAAAGGCTTCTCCCGCGGCATCATCATGGGTACAACCAATCTGGGCCATATCACCGTTTGGCATCATATGAAACAGGTGACTGTGCCCGCCGGAGACCACCAGGCAAAGATAAGGTGGTTCAAGAGAAGGGTGACTCAGTTCTACGCCGGCGATATGCCCCGAAATATGGTTGACCCCAAACAGCGGCTTCTCTGCGGCGAACGCTAAACCCTTGGCGAAGTTCACGCCAACCAGCAGCGCACCAACAAGTCCCGGGCCGTGGGTCACCGCGAGCGCATCAATTTGCTCCAGCGTAACCCCAGCCTCATCAAGCGCCGTTTGAACCACGGTGCTTACTTTCTCGGTATGCGCACGGCTGGCGATTTCCGGCACCACACCCCCATACACTTTGTGCAAGTCAATTTGGGAATACACTGTATTGGATAGCACTTTGCGGCCGGTGCGCACAACAGCCGCCGCAGTTTCGTCGCAGGATGTTTCAATGCCCAGCATCAGCACGTCAGGCTTTTGCTGAAGACTTGCCGCTTTTTTGCGCGTAGCATCTGTCCAACTCATGCAGCCTCTCCCTTGCCGGAGCGCAGACCAAACAGTGCCAGCACCAAAATCAGCAGAAGGAAAGCGTTTTGTTTGAGCAGGTCCCATGCGTAGGATACAAAGAATGGCTGCGGCATCAGCTGAAGCAGCAAATCCGTTTCTGGGTCAAGCAACCACAAGTCATTCCGGAATAGCAACTTGTGAAACCCTACGAACAAGCCATCAAACCCAATGAAGCCCCAAATAGCAATTAGCGCGATCGCGGCCAACAAAACACCGCTTGCGATGCGTACCGACTTAGCGACCTGCGACGCGGTGATGAACTCCGGGTGCTTCTTTCTAATATAAAAGTAGATCCCTGCCATGAGCACAACCAAGCCAATGGCAACCCACCGCAGCAGTCGGCTCAGTTCAACCAACTCGCGAATATCGTGTAGGTGCAGCAGTTCGCGCTCAGAAAACGCGTCCGCCTCGCCTTTCTGCTTTTGTACCTCAATTTGCGGCGTGTCCAGTTGTCCGTCCAGATAGCCCGCGATGGCTTGCGCCAGGCGCGGATACTCTGTTTCAGGCGTGCCGCTTGCGCTGGTGTCGGCATACAGAACAAACTTTTGATGCATTTTCTGCTCGTTCGTAGCTAATGCCGAAAGCGTACCTATGATATAAACAACAAGAATGAAAATGAGGAGCACGGGCAAAGCCGTGCGGATTACTTTTGACATCCTCTTACTGCATTTTCAGGTAGGCCGTGATGAAACCATCCAGGTTGCCGTCCATGACATCGTCAATGTTGCCAGACTCAAAGCCGGTTCTGTGGTCCTTCACCATGGTGTAGGGCTGGAATACATAAGAGCGAATCTGGCTGCCCCACTCAATTTTCTTCATCTCGCCTTTGATGTCAGCCATTTGCTCTTCACGCTCGCGTTCGCGCAACTCAATCAGCCTAGACTTCAGCATGCGCAAGCACATTTCTCGGTTCTGCACCTGGCTGCGCTCATTCTGACAGGACACCACGATGCCGGTTGGCAGGTGCGTCATGCGAACGGCCGAGTCTGTTTTATTCACGTGCTGCCCGCCAGCGCCAGATGAGCGGTACGTATCCACCCGCACTTCTTCCATGTCGATTTCCACCGTCTGGTCATCCTCGATCACCGGGGAGACATCCAAAGAGGAGAACGACGTATGCCGCCTGGCGTTGGAGTCAAATGGGCTGATGCGCACAAGACGATGGACCCCCTTCTCGCCGCGCAGATACCCGTATACATTTTCGCCTTCCACCTCGATGGTGGCAGACTTGGTGCCCGCTTCATCGCCCGCCAAATAATCAAGTACGTTGACTTTGAAGCCGGCACGCTCGCAGTAGCGTATGTACATGCGATAGAGCATGGACGTCCAATCCTGTGCCTCCGTACCACCGGCCCCTGCATGCAAAGACAGGATGGCGTTGCATTGGTCATAGTCGCCGCGCATCAAGGTTTCAAGCGCCAGCAGCTCAACCTGATGCTTCAGCCGCTCAATCTCCTGCCCTGCTTCGTCCGCCGTGGCCTGGTCGCTTTCATCATCGGCCAATTCCATCATCACCTCAATATCATCACATAGTGACACGAGGCCATTGTAGTGGTCGATTTTGCTTTGAATGCTCGAAATCCGCTGGTTGACCACCTTGGAGCGCTCCAAGTCATCCCAGAATCCTGGTGCGCCCATCTCCTCCTGCAGTTCGGTCAACTCTTGCTGCATGTCTTCAATGCGCAGGCCGTCCCCCACTTCGTGGAGTGTCTCCCTTTGCTCCTGCAAATCGATGCGGTATTGCTCCAGTTCAACAATCATACTGTTTCCTTTGTGGTTCAGGCTTACGCGTTTGCGCGGCCATGGCAGTTTTTGAACTTCTTGCCGCTGCCGCAAGGGCAAGGGCTGTTGCGGCCAACCTTTTCGCCGCGGTTTGCGGGCGAGGCTTTGGTCGCCTGCGGCTGTGCCGCATCGCCGGCGCCAACCGCACGGGTGGGTTTAGCCACCTCTCTGCGTTCGGGCGCCTTTTCAATGCGAACCTGGTACAGCGTGCGCACGGTGTCTTCCTGCATCAGCCGCACCATTTCGTCAAACATATCGTAACTTTCCATCTTGTACTCATTCACGGGGTCACGTTGTGCATATGCTCGCAGCCCAATGCCGTCCCGCAACTGGTCCATGGCGTCTATGTGGTCCATCCAACGTACGTCCACGGCTCTGAGTAACATGGAGCGCTCCAATTCGCGCATATCAATGCCCAGTTCGGCAATCTTCTCTTCGCGCAACTCATAAAAGCGGTTGGCTTCCTTGAGAAGAAACGCGCTGAGGCCTTCGCGGTCAAAGGAACGCATGGCTCCGTGGTTTGCCTTGAAGGTGCCGTGGGGTATGCACAGCCGTTCCAGGTAATCCGCCAGGCCTTCCAGATCCCAATCTTTGTTGTCCCCCGCGCAGAAGCGCTCAACCGATTCCGTAATCAGTTTCTCAACCATGCCCATGACCGAGGTGCGCATATCATCGCCTTCCAGAACCTGGCGGCGCTGGGCGTAGATGAGTTCGCGCTGCTGGTTCATGACATCGTCATAGCGCAGCACATTCTTACGGATTTCGAAGTTGCGGCTTTCAATGCGTTTCTGCGCATTCTCAATTTGTTTGGTCAACATCCCCGCTTCCAGCGGGGTATCCTCATCCATGCCCAGGCGCGCAATGAGGGGCTGAATGCGCTCGCCGCCGAACAATCGCATCAGGTCGTCCTCCAGCGAGATGAAAAACTGCGAGGAGCCAGGGTCACCCTGACGTCCGGCACGGCCACGAAGCTGATTATCGATGCGCCGGCTTTCGTGGCGCTCCGTACCGATGATGTGCAGACCGCCTACCGCGACAACTTGCTCATGCTCCTTATCGGTGTTCTGTTTAAACTGCTCACGCAGCGCCATGTACCGCTCACGGGCAGCCAGCACTTCTGGCAGCACATGCTCGCTTTTGCCTGTTGCTTCTTCCATGATGTCTTCAGAATACTCCTCCTGGCGCATGGCGCGCCGAGCAAGGAAATCCGGATTGCCGCCCAGCAGAATGTCAGTTCCGCGGCCTGCCATGTTGGTGGCGATGGTGACCGCCCCGTAATGGCCTGCCTGCGCGACGATGGTGGCCTCTCTGGCATGGTGCTTGGCGTTCAATACTTCGTGCTGAATGCCGCGCATTGACAGCATGCGGCTGAGCATCTCGGACACTTCCACAGAAATGGTGCCCACCAGGATGGGCTGTCCCGTTTTGTTGCGGTTGACAATTTCATCCACAACGGCGTTGAACTTGCCCTTGACACCGCGGTAGACAATGTCATTCATGTCATCGCGAATCATGGGCATATTGGTTGGGACCTCCACAACGTCCAAGCTGTAGATGCCCTGGAACTCCTCTTCTTCCGTTTTTGCAGTACCCGTCATGCCGGACAGTTTCTTGTACATGCGGAAATAGTTTTGAAAGGTAATGGTGGCCAGCGTTTTGCTTTCACGCTCCACCTTCACGCCTTCCTTGGCTTCAATGGCTTGATGGAGGCCATCAGAATAGCGGCGCCCCACCATCAACCGTCCGGTGAACTCATCAACAATGACGACCTCGCCGTCTTGCACCACATAGTCGGTATCACGCCTAAACAGCGTGTGCGCCTTCAACGCTTGAATGAGGTAGTGGTTCAAATCATTGTTTTCCGGGTCGGATAGGTTTTCAATGCCAAAGGCTGCTTCCGCTTTGCGGGTACCATCTTCTGTGAGGATGACCGCGCGGTCCTTCTCTTCAACAGTATAGTCCGCTTCGTTCTTTAACCGTGCGATAAAGCGGTCGGCTTTCTCATACATGTCGGTCGGCTTGTCACCCTGACCGGAAATAATCAGCGGTGTGCGCGCTTCGTCAATTAAGATGGAGTCCACTTCGTCCACAATGGCGTACGCGTGACCGCGCTGCACCATGTCCTGCCGGTAGATGACCATGTTGTCGCGCAGGTAGTCAAAGCCCATCTCGTTGTTGGTGCCGTAGGTGATGTCGCACGCATAGGCAGCGCGCCGCTGCTCGTTACTGAGGTCGTGCACAATGATGCCCACATCCATGCCCATGAAGCGGAATAGCTTGCCCATATCCTCGCCTTGGAACTTGGCCAAGTAATCATTCACCGTGACGATGTGTACGCCGTCACCCGTCAAGGCGTTGAGGTAGGCGGGCATACAAGCTGTCAACGTTTTACCTTCACCGGTTTTCATCTCAGCAATCCGGCCCTGATGCAGCACAATGCCACCAATCAGCTGCACATAAAACGGCCGCATACCAAGAACACGCCTTGCCGCCTCACGGATCGCAGCAAACGCTTCAGGCAGCAGCTGATCCAAGGTCTCCCCTTGCTTCAGCCGCTCCCGGAATTCTTGGGTTTTTGCGGAAAGCTGCTCATCACTGAGCTTTTCAAACTGGGGCTCCAATGCTTCAATGGCGTCCGCTTGCTTCTTAAGCGGCTTCAGCTGGGATTCCGGGCCCATTCCGAAGGCCTTCTTTACAAAATTAAACATGTGTTACTCCTTAGGCGTAGCGCCTTATCCATTATACATGCCGCCGTTATGCCCCGCAAGCAAGGCATTGCTTGTTTACAGGGGGTTCACATGGTACAATTTCATTGAGGTGGAATTGCATGCGTTTTTATGTGGGTTCCTATTCCGTTCCCGGCAGTCTGGGCATCGCAGTCTGCGATTTTGACGGCCGGCAGTTTCATGTCATGGACCAGTACAATGAGCTAAACAACCCTACATGGGTTACCGTGTCTGACGACAAGCACTACCTTTATGCGCTTGGAAAGAACGCGAGCGGCGAACAGGTCATCGCTGGGTTCAGCACAAAAGGCGATGCGCTTTCTCCTCTGTCTGAAGCGCAAACAGGCGGCAACAGCAGTTGCCACCTGACCATTAGCCCTAATGGAGGCTACCTCATCGCCTGCCACTACCATGAGGGCCGTGTTTCCCTATATCCCATTAACAAAGGCATTGTTGGGGCGCAACTGCAGGTTGTTCAGCATACCGGCACAGGGCCGGTGGCAGAACGCCAGCAGGGTCCCCATGCCCATCAGAGCATGTTCAGTCCTGACACCCAGGAAGTCTTTGTCTGTGACCTGGGTTCGGACACCATATTTGTCTACCGTTTAAGTGAACGGCTGCAGCCGTTGATGGAAATCCCGGTTCCCGCAGGTTCCGGTCCCCGCCATATGGTCTTTGACGGGCAGGACAGGTTCTATGTCTGTGGTGAACTGAGCAGTCAGGTGTTATGTTATCAGCTGAATGATACGGGAACATGGGTGTTGTCCCAGGCAGTAAGCACCCTGCCAGAACCATGGGCCGGCAACACCTGCGCAGCTATTCGCCTGCACAGGCGCCAGCTGAGCGTATCCAACCGCGGGCATGACAGCATCGCGCTGTTTGATTTAGACGACCTGGGGCACATGACGCCTGCCGGCCACTTGTCCTCCCACGGCCAGGGGCCAAGGGACTTCGTGCGCTTAAGCGATGGCTTCTTGGTGGCCAATCAGTTGAGCGGCGGTGTGCAGTACCTGTCGCCTACGGGCGTGCCCATTGCTAGTTTGGCGTATCCTGGCGCTGTTTGCATTGCCGGGACTGACGGCCTATAGCCGTACTCTACAGAATATACCGGTTCAAGTCCGCCTGCTTGGCGGCTGTTACATGTTCTTTGACATAGGCGGCCGTTATCACCATCTCCACCTCCGGCATTTCATCGCCGCCGGCGTTGAAGGAGATATCTTCCAGCAGTTCTTCAAACACCGCATGCAAACGGCGAGCGCCGATATTCTCGCCCATTTCGTTTGCCTGATATGCCGCGTCCGCGATTTCCGTTAGTGCGTCCGGTTCAAAACGCAGTTTTACTTTGTCTACCTCCAGAAGCGCAGCGTACTGCAGCGTGAGCGCATTGTCCGGCTGAGAGAGGATGCGGGCAAAATCATCCCGTGTCAATCCCTTCAGTGTCACGTGTACCGGGAACCGCCCCTGCAGTTCCGGAATCAGGTCGGTAATCTTCGCCACGTGGAACGCGCCGGCAGCAATAAACAAAATGAAATCCGTCCGGATACTGCCATACTTGGTGGAAACGGTGCTGCCCTCTACAATGGGCAGAATATCGCGCTGTACACCTTCTCTGGAAACATCCGGCCCTTGACCACTGGAGCGGCCGGCGATTTTGTCAATCTCGTCAAGGAACACAATGCCGTGCTGCTCTGCCCGTCGGATGGCCTCTTCCTTCACCGCGTCTTCGTCAATCAGTTTGGCGGACTCCTGGTCAATCAAAATCTTCCGGGCTTCCTTCACTTTGACCAGACGCAGCTTGGTGCGCTTAGGCATCATGCCGCCCATCATATCGCCAATGTTGATGGAGTTGCCCCCCACCTCCAACTGCGGCGTGGATTCCTCCACTTCTACCTGAATCTCTTGGTCTTCGAAGGCGCCGCTGCGCAGCTGCTCCAGCACGTCTGCACGCTTGCCGCTGATTATCAGCCGCTCTTCCTCGGTGGGTTCGGGCTCCTTCTGTGCCTTGCCAAGCAAAATATCAATGGGGTTCTGGGCAGGCTTTTTGGGCGGGGTCGTCAGCAAGCTGACCAGGAGGTCCTCCGCCAACACTTCAGCGCGCGTGCGTACCCTTGCTTCATGCTCTTCGCGCACCATGCGCACGGCATTCTCCACCAAATCGCGGATGATGCCTTCGACATCGCGGCCCACGTAGCCGACCTCTGTAAACTTGGTGGCCTCAACCTTCACAAACGGGGCTTCCACCAACTTGGCCAGCCGCCGTGCGATTTCTGTTTTGCCAACACCCGTGGGGCCAATCATCAGGATGTTCTTAGGATAGATTTCCTCTCTAAGCGCATCGGATATCTGGGAGCGCCGATAGCGGTTCCTCAGCGCGATGGCTACCATGCGCTTGGCCTCATCCTGACCGATGATGTAGCGATCCAACTCACGAACGACCTCACGCGGGGTTAGGTTCTTGCTCATACTTCCTCCACATGAATGTTGTCGTTGGTGTATACGCAGATAGAGGCCGCGATGCGCAGCGCCTTTTCTGCAATGTCTTTGGCGTCCATGTCCGTATTTTGTACCATCGCACGGGCAGCGGCCAGGGCATAGTTGCCCCCCGAGCCAATGGCGCATACGCCGTCATCGGGCTTGATGACCTCCCCTGTGCCAGATACCATCAGCAACTCGTCTGCATCCGCGGCAATCATCATTGCCTCCAGTTTGCGCAGCACCTTGTCGCCGCGCCAATCTTGCGCCAGTTCAACAGCAGCCCGCTCCAGGTTGCCGCCAAACTGTGTCAGCTTTTCTTCAAAGCGGTCGCTCAGCGTAAATGCATCGGCAACCGAGCCCGCAAAGCCGATGACGACTTTGTCATTGTAAATGCGGCGCACCTTCTTGGCGGTGCTTTTGAATATGGTGCTTTCCCCCATGGTTACCTGACCATCACCAGCAATGGCCACACGATTATCACGCTTCACAGCACAAATGGTGGTCCCTCTAAATTGCATGCTTCCTCCTTCAGGCATCCAAGGTTGCCTTCAAACCGTCTATGTGATCAAGCGCCCGCTGCGCTATGGCCAAATTCTTTTGTTCTTTGCCGCGCACCCGATGGGGCAATGCGTCCATCAAGCCAAAGGTAATGTTCATGGGCTGATAAGCACGGTTCGGGGTTGATACGTAGCGCCCCAACGCGCCCAGCGCCGTTTGTGCAGAAAAAAGTATGGGTTCTTTCCCCGCAAGGCTTCTGGCAAGATGCAGCCCCGCCAATAAACCAGACGCAGCGCTTTCCACATAGCCTTCTATACCCGTTATTTGCCCGGCAAAGTAAAGCTGCGGACGCTCTTTCACCTCAAACTGTTGGTTCAGCAAGGCCGGCCCATTGATAAAGGTGTTGCGGTGCATCACCCCATAGCGAGCGAACTCGGCGTTTTGCAGCCCTGGTATCAACCCAAACACGCGTCTTTGTTCCGGAAACTTCAGCCGTGTTTGAAAGCCAACCAGGTTATACAGCGTATCCGCCGCATCGTCCCGGCGGAGCTGCAGCACAGCAAAGGGGCGCTTCCCGGTCCGCGGGTCCTCCAGGCCGACTGGCTTCAACGGGCCAAAGGCCATGGCCATCTTTCCCCGCTTGGCCAAAGACTCAATGGGCATACAGCCCTCAAACACCCGGCTTTCCTCAAAACCGTGTATCGGGGCTGTTTCCGCGTCCACCAGCGCCTGCCAAAACGCATTGTACTGCGCCTCATCCATGGGGCAGTTGATGTAATCATCGCCTCTGGCATAGCGCGACATTTGATAGGCCATCTCCATGTCTATGGAGTCTTTTGTGACGATGGGGGCCGCTGCATCGTAGAAGTGCAGCATGTCACTGCCGGTCAAGCTGATCAGCGATTCCGCAAGCGTTTCAGACGTTAAAGGGCCGGTGGCGATAATGGCGGGAGCCTGGGGTAATTCGGTTGCCTCCGTTTGCTCAAAAGTGCATAGCGGGTGGGATGTTAGCTTTTCGGTGATGTAACCGGAAAAGCGGTTCCTGTCCACCGCAAGCGCACCCCCGGCCGGTACCCGCGCCAAATCTGCGGATTCCATCACCAGGGAGCCCAATCTTCGCATCTCCTCTTTCAGCAGCCCTACAGCATTCTGTAGCCGGTCTGAGCGCAAAGAGTTGGAGCAGACAAGTTCGGCGAATTGACCGCTTTCATGGGCGGGTGTCTGCTTGGCGGGCCGCATCTCCTGCAGCGTGACGGGTATGCCCCGATTCAACAGCTGCCAGGCGGCCTCGCTGCCGGCTAAGCCCGCGCCAATCACTGTGACGCGCTGGTCACTCATCGTTTCCGGCGTCCTCCTCATACGGTTCCCGGTGCCTGCATGTTTCGTTGGAGCACAGCAGCATATCACCGCTGCGCCTGCGCTTTAAAGTCATGTAGCTGCTGCAAACCGGGCACTTTTGTTTCATAGGGCGCTCCCAGGATACAAAGTCGCATTCCGGGTACTGTTCACAGCCATAGAACTTGCGGTTTTTACGGCTGGTCTTTTCCAGCAATTCTCCGCCGCACTGCGGGCAAGGCACGTCGATGTACACGAGAATGGGCTTGGTGTTGCGGCACTCCGGAAAGTTCGGGCAAGCCAGGAAGCGGCCGTAACGGCCATTTTTATAGACCATCTGCGCACCGCACAGGTCACAGACGACATCGCTCTTCTCATCTTCAATGACGATTTTCTCAATGTCCTGCTCGGCAGTGTCCAGCATTTCCTCAAACGGCGGATAGAAGGTTCTCAGCACTTCTTTCCAGTCGCGCTTGCCCTCCTCAACCTCGTCTAACTGCTCTTCCATCTGCGCGGTAAAGCCAACGTCTACGATGGGGTTGAAGTAATCAACCATCAAGCCGTTGACCATCTTGCCCAGTTCCGTGGCGTAGAGACGCTTTTTCTCACGGGCAACATACCCCCGGGAGATGATGGTGCCAATGGTCGGCGCGTAGGTGGACGGCCGGCCGATACCCTGGTCTTCCAGAGCTTTAACAAGCGAGGCCTCGGTATAGCGGGATGGCGGCTGCGTAAACTTCTGCTCGCTTTCCACACTCGCCAACTTCACAGGATCGTTTTCCTTGCAGGCGGGCAGTTTGTTCTCCACCTTGTCGTCAGCCTCGTCGGTGCCTTCTTCATAAATGGCGGTAAAGCCGGCGAAGCGCTTGTGTTCTCCGTAGTAGCGCAGCCCAACCTGTCCATCACCCATCTCGATGGTCAGCGTATCATACAGCGCGTCAGCCATCTGGCTCGCCAGAAAGCGGGCATAGATGAGTTTGTAGAGCTGAAGCTGTTCTTTGGACAGATGCGCCTTCACGCTGTCAGGTGTCCGCTGCACGTCAGTCGGGCGAATGGCCTCATGGGCATCCTGTGCATTGCTTCTTCCCTTATACTGCCGCGGCTCTTCCGTCAGATAGTCTGGTCCATAGGTAGCATCAATGTGCTGGCGGGCGGCAGCCTGTGCCTCGTCGCTGATGCGTACAGAGTCTGTACGAATGTAGGTCACCAAACCTTGCGTGCCCGCTTTGCCCAGGTCGACGCCTTCATACAGCCCCTGCACCACCTGCATGGTTTTTTGCAGAGGATAGTTGAGTTTTCTTGAAGCCTCCTGCTGGAGGGTGGACGTGGTAAATGGCGGCGCCGGGGTTTTCCTGCGCTCGCGCGTCTTAACGCTTTGCACGGTTAGCTTGGCACTGTTCAGCAGTTTTTCCGCTGCGCGCGCTTCCTCTTCGCTGTGAATCTCTGCCTTTTCGCCTTGCAGTTTGGACAGCTTTGCGTTCAGCGTGACGGGCTTTCCCTTGGTGTCCTTCACCTGAACATGCGCGCGGATGTCCCAATACTCTTCGGGGATAAAGTCATCAATTTCCTGCTCGCGGTCCACAACAATGCGGGTGGCTACACTTTGCACCCGCCCTGCTGACAGGCCTTTGCGTACCTTGGCCCAAAGCAGCGGACTGATTTTGTAGCCAACCAGGCGGTCCAGAGCGCGCCTGGCCTGCTGTGCGTCCACCAAATCCATGTCAATGGTGCGTGGGTTTTTTACCGCATTGGTGACTGCCTTCTTGGTAATCTCATGAAATTCCACCCGCTTGGCCGTCTTGGGGTCCACCTTCAGCGCCTGGGCTAAGTGCCAGGAGATGGCTTCTCCTTCGCGGTCAGGGTCAGTGGCGAAGTAGATGTCGGACGCTGTTTTTGCGTCCTTGCGCAGCTTCGCCAGAATATCCCCCTTGCCATGGATGGTGATATAGCTCATGTCAAAGTCATTCTCGGGATCGATGCCAATGCGCGACTTGGGCAAGTCCCGCACATGTCCCTGGGATGCCTCTACCTTGTAGGTTCTGCCCAGGAACTTTGAAAGCGCCTGCGCCTTGGCGGGCGATTCGACAATGACCAATTTCTTTCTTGGTGCCACAATTTCCTCCGGTTGTTTGTTGCGTGCGTCTATCTATGGACGATTCGCATCATAAGCGGGCATGAGGGCATTTGTCAAACAAGCCTTGATCGTTAGCCCCGCGTTCTCTCGAACATCCGCCCAGGAAGCGACTGAATGACGCCTTCCATCTCCAGCAGCGTCAGTTGTGTATTGAGGGCAGACGCGTCAGCCGCAACACGCATAAGCAATTCATCAAAGCCAAGCGCTTCTTGTTCCAGTGCATTCCATATGTCCAACTGAATCCCCTCAAGCATTACCATTTGTGTATTACCCGCGGAATCCGTGGTATGCCCACCCCGATGCCACCCCATGTCGTCCATCAGGTCGTTGGCGCAGGTGCACATGTGTGCACCGTCCCGAATAAGCTGATGCGGCACCACACTGCCGGGCGCGTCCACTTCACCTGGCAAGGCGAACACTTCCCTGCCCTGCTCCAAAGCGTGACCTACCGTAATCAGTGTGCCTGACTTCTCCCTTGCCTCCAGTATCAGCAATGCCTGCGCAAGGCCGCTGACAATGCGGTTGCGGGCGGGAAAGCGAAAGGGTTTGGGCTCCGTGTTGGGCGGCAACTCGCTGATGACAGCGCCGCCGTTGTCAATGATGCGGCGGGCGAGGTCCGCGTTTTCTTCCGGATACAGCCTGGCCAGGCCAGAGCCAAGCACCGCCATAGTTGGACCGCCGCCATCAAGCGAACCCACATGCGCTGCCGTATCAATCCCCCGGGCCAAACCGGAAATGACTGTGACGCCGTGCAAAGCCAGGTCTCTGGCGATGGTGTGTGCCTGCCGCCTGCCATATCTTGTCTCCCGACGGGAGCCAACAATGGCAACGCTTCTCTTTTCCTCCGCGCTGAGTATGCCTTGGTAAAAGAGAACATCCGGCGCATCCGTAATGCAGGATAGCAAATCCGGGTAATGGATACCGTCTTGCTTAAACGCCACCTTGATGCGCAGTTCGTCCAGCCGTTTCCAAAGGCGCTCAACGCCTGTTTCCCTGAGCTGGGTCAACTCCCTAAACGCTTTGGGGCCGGTAAGCCCATCAAAGCCGCTGGGAAGTGCTTTATAGGCGGCATCAAAACTGCCAAAACGCTGCAGAAGCGCAGACCGGGTTTTGCCTGTCACGCCGTCAGCAAGTGCCAACCATAGGCGCGCCAATAGCTCCGGATTGTCCCTCACGTCCCGTTCCCCCAGTACTTATCATCAATGCGCCGGTACTGAATGGCTTCCGCCATGGCTTCAACGCCAATATCCTTTTCTTCGCGCAAATCGGCAATTGTCCGTGCCACTTTGATTAATCGGTTATAGGCGCGCATGCTGAAACCGTACTTTTGCATGGCGCGCTGCAGCAGCTGAAGCGACTCTGGCCGCACTTGCGCCAACGCTTCAATGTGTTGGCCGCTCATCTGGGCGTTGCTGCGCAGGTCGGTGCCCCTAAAGCGCTCAAGTTGCACAGCCCGCGCACGCTCCACACGCTCGCGCACCTGTGCACTGCTCTCCGCGTCGCTGCTGGCGGAAATCTCCTCCACAGGTACTGCATCCACTTCCACCTGAATGTCAATGCGGTCTAGCAACGGGCCCGAAATGCGGTCCAAGTACTTTCTGATGTCGTGGCTGCCGCAGCGGCAGGTCTTCTGCCTGCTGCCGAAGTAACCACACGGGCATGGGTTCATGCTGGCCACCAGCATGCACTGCGAC
>CAYFSN010000050.1:0-14957 GCA_964345845.1 uncultured Christensenella sp. | reverse complement strand
CTCGGCCTTCTGGAAGGTATAGGCCATGCCGCCGCCGATGATGAGCACATCTACTTTTTCCAGCAGGTTGTTGATGACGCCGATTTTGTCGGACACCTTGGCGCCGCCCAGGATGGCGACAAACGGGCGCTCCGGCTCGTCCAGGGCTTTGCCCAGGTACTGCAGTTCTTTTTCAATGAGGAAGCCGGACACCGCGGGCAGGTAGTGGGCCACGCCTTCAGTGGAGGCATGGGCGCGGTGCGCGGTGCCAAAGGCATCGTTTACATAGATATCGCCGTAACTGGCCAGTTTCTTGGCAAAGTCCGGGTCATTCTTTTCTTCTTCTTTGTGGTAGCGCAGGTTTTCAAGCAGCACCACTTCGCCGGGCTTCAGCGCGGCGACTTTTTCATCGGCGTCCGGGCCGATGACATCCTTGGCCATCTGCACGGGCTTTTCAAGCAGCTCCGCCAGGCGCTTGGCGGCGGGCGCCAGGGAGTACTTGGGGTTCACTTCGCCCTTGGGGCGGCCAAGGTGGCTCATCAGCACCACTTTGGCGTCCTGCTCAAGCAGGTAGCGGATGGTAGGCAGCGCGCCCACAATGCGGCTGTCGTCGGTGATGTTCATGTCCGCGTCCAGCGGCACGTTGAAGTCAACGCGCACCAATACGCGCTTGTTACGCAGGTCGATATCGCGAACGGTTTTCTTAGCCATGTTCTCTCTCCTTCACTCCGTCGGCGGGCACCGCCTCGCCGCATTTATTGCCTTATACAGTATACCCCAAAGCAACCGGGCGGACAAGACGCGACAACTATTTCACATTTACTTCCTGTCCGGTCACATGCGGGTACAACGCTTCTGCCAGCGCGATGGACAGGCGGCTGACGCCGTCACGCCGGGCGGGGCTGCAGCCGTTGGTGGCCATGGCGAAGACAAAGCCAGTCTCCGGCTCATAGTACACGCAGGCGATGACGCCGTTGAGCAGCCCTTGGTGGCCGTAGAGCGTATGCCCCAACAACACCTTGTCGGTGCACTCCACAAACAGGTGGTAGGGGCTGACCGGGTCAGTGCCCCGCTGGCGGATGTCGGCCACGCTTTCCTGCTTTAGTAGCCGCACGCCGTCCACGGTGCCGTCACCGCACAGCGCGATGCCCAGGCGGGCCAGGTCGCGGCTGCCAATCCACAGGCCGCCGTAGGCGGTGTTGATGTGGCGCTCCGGGTCGGCGGTGTCTTCGTAGCCGTTTCTGATGTAGGACTGGGCGGAGCGGTTGAGTTCTCCGTTCTGGTACTGGTGGCTGAGGTCATCGGGGTTGCCAATCAGGCTGGCGGCGTAGGCGGCGGTGATTTGAAGCGGTGCAAACACATGCTGCTGCATGTAGGCGTTGGCGCTTAGTTGGCTTGCGGCCTCCATCATCGCGCCGGAGACGCCCGCGCCAAAGTTGCTGTACTGGTAGTGGGTGCCGGGCTCTTTGTTCAGAAACCAGGCGTTCTTGGACGCCTGCATGCCCAGGGTGTCCTGCACGGTGCGGCCGCCCACGGCAAAGCCATTGCTTGCGCTGATGGACGCGGTGTGGCTCATCAGGTGCCGCAGGGTGATGGGCGTATCCGGAAACCTGGGGTTGCGGATGGGGTAGCCAAACACCTCGCCGATGTCGCCATCCAGCGTCAGCTTGCCCTGCTCTATCAACTGCTGCAAGCCAATGCCGCTGACCAACTTGGTCACACTGGCTACGCGAAACAGCGTGTGTTCATCCACCGGCAGGCGCTTGCCCAGGCTTTTATAGCCATAGTCCCGCGCGTACACAATGTCGCCGCCAATGGCGGCCACCACCGAGCCGCCCGTGGTCTGGTAACGGCGGAAGATGCGGTCCACCTCCGCGTCCAGCAGGGCTTTGGGATCCGGCGTGGGCGAAGGGGTGGGCGCGGGGGTGTCGGTGGGCATCGGCGTGTGCGTGGGCTCCGGTGCCACCACAAAGGAGGCGGCAGCCGGCAGGGCGCACACAAGCAGGGCGGTCAACATCAGCAGGCAAGTTCGTATCATCAGGGAAGTCCTTTCCGTTTAGGGTGCAGGTTGCGCCGGCACCGGCGGCAGGAGTGGCGCCCAGTCCTTCAAAGCGAAGCTGTCCAGCGCATCATCCGGCAGCACCGCGGCGAAGAAGGCAGTGCGCCCATCTTCTTCCAAGGTGTAGCCGCCCTCTGCCGGGCGAAGCACGCGTACAGACAGCAATGTGTTGCCATCATCCGAAACCGCCTGCTGTGTCAGGCTGGACAGCCGCCAGACGCCGTCCGCCTGGGTGAAGGCGGCGGCCCATGGTACATTGCTGTCGTTTTGGTAGGCGGTCAGCGTAAGCACACCGCCTTGCAGGGTGATGCCGTTAAACAACCGGATGTCCGGCCCAAGCACCCCTGGCACACGGCTTTGCTCCGCCCAGCCCGCGGGGGTGCTCGCGTACCAGGCCAGCACAGGCGCGTCCGTGGGCTGCAGCAGCGCGCAGGCCCTTTCACCGTCAATTGCCAGCGGCGGGTGCAGCCGCCAGTCGGTTAAGAAGGGCAGGTCGCGAAAGGCATTGTAGATGCCCGCATAGGCCGGGGCTTCGGGCGCGCCTTCCAGCCAGGAAGACGGCACGAACACCGGGGTGCTCCGCGTGTTGAGCAGCTGCCACCAGCCGCCCAGGTTAGCCAGTACACGCACCGGCTGCCCGTCGGCGATGGTTTCGCCGTTCTGGGGCTTCCAGTTGGGGTAAGGCGAGGAATAGGCGGGCACCTGCTGCGCGCCGTCCGGCAGGCGCAATGTAGCCGCACCCCAGTGCAGACTTGCGGGCGCATCCTGTGCGCAGGAATAATCGCTTTCGGCAACCTCGTCTTTGTCCAGGTATCCATAGGCGCCGCCGGGCGAGCGCACCAGGTAAAACTGCTGGGTTTCGCCCAGCAGCGCCACACGGGCACCCCAGGCCAGGATGCTATCGATGTTGCCGGTGCGTTGGTTCAGCAGGTAGCACAGGTCCCGGTCATCCCGGGGGCGCACCAGCCCCACCTGCAGTTCGCCTTGCTGTGGCGGCTCCGCGGCCAGTGCTTCCATCGGCAGGTAGCCATAGGTGGGCCTCCACCCGATGGAGGCGCCCGTGGCCACGGCATCGTCCAGCATCAGGAACCAGCCATTGCCCAGGTCGGCACCTTCTATGACGCTGTGTTGATACAGCGTCAGCCGGCTGTTCGCGCCTGGTTCGGGTTTCAGCAGCACGGCACACTCCCGCTTCAGCGCCACACGCTGGATATAAAGGGCGGACAAGTCACCTTCCGGTAAAGTCAGCACCCAGTCCGCCGGGCAGAAGACCTCCAGGTCGCCCTCGCCGTAGAGCGTTTTGATGTGGGCAAAGCCGTGCACTTCGCCCAGCAAAGTGAAGTCGTTGCCGGTGAACATACGGGGCACGTCCTCGCGGGGCGCGGTGTACAGCCGCTCGCTTTCGCCGTCCGGCAGGCAGATTTGCACGGCCCGCGGCTGCCGTTCCACGTCCTTTGGCGCCGCGTCCAGCATCACGTCATTGGCCGCAAGCCAGCCGGTGTATCCATCGGCCGGCTGCACCTGTACACGCTCGCCGACCTGTGCCAGCACCTTCAGCCGGGCGCCGCCATAATAGCGGCCGATGATGGCGCCAGCATCATCCAATAGCGGTGACTCTTCCACTATCACCGTGGCGGTGCCCTTGTACTGGCCGCGGCCGATGGCTGAGCCCGTTGGCATGAACGCCCGCACGGGCTGGCCGTTGTGGGAAAACGCCACATACTGCCAACGCTCCCCCAGGGTGGCCAGGATGCGGCCATCCTGGTTCTCTGGAAAGTAGATTTCCACCGATATGCGCAGCGGGTCTTCCGTGCCCCAGCCGGACACCACCGCGGGCTCATTAGCAAACTGCAATGCCGGCACGCTGACGCCGCGCGGCAGGTATTTGCCGTCAATCCACCCAAAGCGGTTGCGCAGGGGCGCGATGTTGTACTGTATCATCAGCCAGCCGTCTTCCTGCCCAAATACCTGTATCCAGCCGTTGGTGGATACCGCGGCGTTCCCCTCCCCCGCCCGGGCGTAGTGGGTGCCAGGCCCGGTATACACGGGGATGGTCTGGCCCTTTTTGAACCCTTCAATTGGCTGTCCCTGGGGCAGGGCATCGGGCTGCCCGGTGGTGGGCACCAACTGCTCGCCGCCGTCCACCTGGCGCCAGGACCATTGGCAGTACGCCCGCACGGCGTCCGGGTCAAAGGCGGAGAACGACAGGTCCAGCTCATGGGGCAAACGGGAGTAGATGGCGCTGCCGGCGTTAACCCACATAATGCCGTCCTGCTCTCTAAAGCCGACGGTATCTTCCCCGCCGTCCGCGCCAAAATGCCCGCTTTGGATGGCAAAGCCCGGCTCCAAGGAGAAATCCAGGTACATTTCCCGCTGCGGCTGTTCATGGTCCGAATACCAGATAAAGCCGTAGCCCTCATCATCCCGTAAGCCAATCCAGTAACGCTCCCGCGTGTAGGGCCCGTCGTCAATGATGCGGTCGTTTTCCGCGCGCAGCAAAAACTGGCCGTCCGCTTCCTCAAGCACACAGGCCAGTTTCTTGCCGTCTGTTTCTATCACCGCCAGCAGTACAGTCTGCCCGGTAGTCAGGCCGGCCGCGCCGCCATCAAGCAGTACATGGTCAGGGTAGGCCTGCGCAAGCGCTTCGCGGGCACCCGCAGGCACCCAGGAAAGAGGCTCCGCTTCCTCCCCCACAGCCAACAGCCCGGGCAGCAGGCACAGCAAAAGCAGCAACGACAGCCGGCGTATCAACATCACATATCCTCCCCGCACATTTTATCATACAACGAGCGGGGAGGATGAAGTTTGCGCAATCAACTGAGACCAAATGTAAACTTTGGGCGTATTGAGGCAGTGCGTTGTTAGCCCATGTTTTCGGACATCAGGCGTCCGCCCATAACGTGGAAGTGCAGGTGGTGTACGCTCTGGCAGGCGTCCGGGCCGCAGTTGGTCAGCACACGGTAGCCGCTGTCGGCGACGCCCTCCTTTTGCGCGATGGCCTTGGCCGCCCGCAGGCAGGCCGCCAGTTCGCTGTCGGGCAAGGCTTCAGTATCGTTCAGCCCCGCCACATGGCGCTTGGGCACCACCAGTACATGGACGGGCGTCTGGGGGTTGATGTCGCGAAATGCGTAGCAGTGGTCGTCCTCGTACACCTTGTCAGAGGGGATGTCGCCCTTGATGATTTTGCAGAACAGGCAGTTGTCAGACATGGTTTGCTCCTTTCTTTGTCAAGCGGTCAGCGGCCAGTGCCCAGCCAGAACACCGCCAGGGCGCCCGGTCCGCCGTGGGCGCCGATGGACGGCCCCAACTGGTGAATGACAAACCGCCGGGCACCAATCTCTCGCAGGCGGTCGGCCAGTTCGTTGGCCAGGTCCAGCACATCGGCATGGCTGATGTATATGCACTGGTTCTTCAAATCCACGGCCTTGTCCTTCACGGTGTCCACCATGACAGCTATGGCCTTGCGCATGCCCCGGGCGCGGCCCACGGCGCGGATGAGCCCATCCCGCCCCAGCCACAGAAGCGGCTTAAAGCTAAGCAGCGAGCCCACCAGCGCCGCATACCCGCTTAAGCGGCCGCTGCGGGCGATGAAGTGCAGGTCCTGCACCGTAAACGAATGCAGCACCTGCATGCGCTTCTCTTCAATCAGCTGGGCGGTTTCTTCAATGCCGAGGCCCTGTGCGCGCGCTTCCACCGCCATTTCCACCAGCAGGCCTTCGCCCTGGGAGCCGCTGAGGGTATCCACCGTGCGGATGACCCGCTCTGGGTACTTTTCCTTCAGGTCGCGCAGCGCAAGCACGCCGGCGGCATAGGTGCCGGACACCGAACTGGACAGCCCAATGTACAGCACATCCAACCCCTGCTGCAAAAAGGGCTCCGCGCTGGCGGTGAAGGCCGCGGGCGAGGGCGCCGCGGTGCTGACGGGCTGCTTGTCGCGTAGCATGGCGTAAAAGTCGCTCAGCTTTAACTCCCGCTCATCCGGGTAGCAGTTGTAGCTGGCATCCCCCACCGTGATGGGCAGGGGCACCACCGCCAGGTCCGGCACCTGCAGGCGCTCGGGCGGCAGGTCGCAGCTGGCCTCGGTCAATATGGCAAAGGAATGGTTCATGTACGCTCCTTTCAGGGGGAAACGGAAGCGGTCAGGCGGCCAACCAACCGCTGGCCGTCCACACTGTCGATGGTGACATCCGCCAGTTGGCCGGACACCGCGCCGGGTGCAAACACTTCGATGTACTGGGGCGTGTAGCCCGTGGCGCCGCCGTCCCCCGATTCTTCAAACAGCACCGGCTGCGTGGTGTGAAGCAAGGTGCGGCGGTAGGCGTCCGCCAGTTCGTCGCCCAGGGCGATCAATTCCCGCGCGCGGGCATCCTTCACCGCCTTGGGCAGTTGCCCGGGCATCGTGGCGGCCGGGGTGTCCTGCCTGGGGCTGAAGGGGAACACATGCAGCCGGGCAAAGCCCACCCGGCGCACAAAGGCCAGGGTTTCCTGGTGCTCTTCGTCCGTTTCTCCGGGGAAGCCGGCGATGATGTCGGTGGTCAGCGCGCAGCCGGGAAAAGCCTGGCGCAGGTGGTCGGCCGCCTGCATAAACTCCGCCGCCGTGTACCTGCGGCGCATGCGCTTTAACACGGCATCGCTGCCCGACTGCAGCGACAGGTGAAACTGCGGGCACACCTGCGGCAGTTCCGCCAGCGCCTGGGCGAAGGCCCTTGTGGCGATGACCGGCTCCAGCGACCCCAGCCGCACACGGTGTATGCCGGGGGCTTGAGCTACTACACGCACAGCGTCCAGCAGGGTTTCTCCCTGCAGGTCGCGGCCAAAGCTGCTGAGGTGAATGCCCGTCAGCACCACTTCGGGGTAGCAGACGGCGCCAAGGCGCTTTGCCTCCTGGGCAATTTCCGCCACCGGGCGGCTGCGGATGCCGCCGCGCACGTAGGGAATGATGCAGTACGCGCAGTAGCGGTCGCACCCTTCCTGTATCTTCATCACGGCCCGGGTGTGGCCTTCGTTTCTGGTGATGGACAGCGGCTCAAAGGAGGCGTGCAGCACCTCTTCCACCGCCGCGATGCGGCTGTCGGTGGCCACGGCTTCTTCCAGCAATGTGACCACTTCCTGGCGGCGGGCGTTGCCCAGCACCAAGCGTACACCCATTTGAAGCAGCTGTTCCGCGTCTTTTTGCGCCAGGCAGCCCGACAGCACCACATGTGCCTGCGGGTTTTGCTTCAGCGCGCGGCGCACCGCCTGCAGGCTCTTTTTTTCGCCGGTACCGGTCACCACGCAGGTGTTGACCACGTAAACGTCCGCTTGCTCGTGAAAGGCGCGGGGGCTGTAGCCCGCCTGCTCAAACAGCTCCAGCATCGCCTGGCTGTCGTACTGGTTTACCTTGCAGCCCAGCGTGTAAAACGCAACGGTGTTGGGCATTATTCCATGTCTCCTGATAGGGTCAGCACCATGGTCAGCGCGGCCATGCCCGCGGTCTCCGTGCGCAGAATGCGCGGCCCAAGCGTGACGGGTACGGCGTCCAGGCGCTGCGCCTCTTCCGGCGCGATGCCCCCTTCGGGGCCGATGATGATGGCCACATCCTGAACATCCGATAGCGCTTCCCGCATGGGACGGCCGCCTTCTTCCCAGGGCATCAGCGCCTGCTGGTGCCGGGCAATGTGGGCCGCCAGCTGCTCAAACGACAGGCAGTCGGCCACCTCCGGCACCTGGCTGCGGCCGCACTGCACGGCGGCCTCCCGGGCGATGCGCCGCCAGCGGGTCAGCTTTTTGTCGCCGCCCTCCCACCGGGCCACACTGCGGCTGAACTGGCAGGGCACCACACGGTGCACACCCAGTTCGGTGCACTTTTGTACAATCAAGTCCATCTTGTCGCCCTTGGGCAGGCCTTGATAAAGCGTGACCCGCGTGCGGGGCTCGTTGTTTGGCAGCATCTCCCCCACCCGCGCGGCCAGCGTCTGTCCGCTTTCCTCCAGCACGGCCAGGTGGCGGTTGCTGTCAAACACCACCACTACCGGGTCGCCCGGCTGCATGCGAAGCGCCTTGCGGATGTGGCGCACATCCTCATCTTGTAAGTGCGCAAGCCCGTGAATCGGCGGCGCCGTAAAGAAACTGTGCACTCAAGTCTCCCGCGGCGCGCGCACGGCAAAGGCCGTCCACTCGCCCTTGTCGGTGCGGTCAAGGGGCGTGTAGCCCACCGCCGCCAGCGCCTCCAGCACATCGTCCGCCCGCTCGCGGATGATGCCGGAGCAAATGAACACACCGCCCGGCTTCAATGCCTGCAGCATGGGCTTGCTCAGCCCGATGATGACGTCCGCCAGGATGTTCGCCACCGCCAGGTCATAGCGGCCGTCCGTTCCTTCCAGCAGGTCACCCTGGCGGGCGGTCACGCGGTCCGCCAGGTCATTTTTCGCGATGCTTTCATTGGCGGTGCGCACGGCAACCGCGTCAATGTCCGTGGCGGTCACGCTGCCGGCACCCAGCCGCGCCGCCGCGATGGCCAGTATGCCTGACCCCGTGCCCACGTCCACCACCCGGTCGCCTGAATGCACGTGCTTTTCCAGCAGGCCGGCGCACAGCGCCGTGCTTTCGTGGGTGCCGGTGCCAAAGGCCATGCCGGGGTCCAGGTGGATGACCAGGTCACCGGGCTTGGGGTCATATGCCTCCCAACTGGGGCGGATGACCAGGCGCTGCCCCAGGCGCAGGGGCTTGTAAAAGCGCTTCCAACACTCCGCCCAGTCTTCCTCGCGCACGTCGCCGCTGGAAAGCGTCAGCGGCCCCAGGTCCATGCCGCTGAGGGCAGGAAGCCCCCGCAGGCTGTCCGCCAGCGGGCTTAAGTCCTTTTCATGGTCAAACCAAGCCTTCACGATGACATCTTGCGGCATCGCGTCAATGACGCTTTGGTCGATGACATCCCACTCAGCGCCTGGGCGCTTGGGGTCGGCCGCGTCCGCGCGGTCGATGATTTGCGTGCCCTTGGCGCCAAAGCGCATCAAGGCGGCGCTGACGATGTCAGCACCCCCGGCGTTGGTGGCTACACTTACTTCTGTCCAGTTCATGGGGTTCCTTTACTTATAAATGATGTCGTCCCGCAGGCGGTACAGGGTGGCCCCCCGGCCGCGCTTGCAGAACGCGTCTACAAACCAGTCGATTTCCTTGACGGCGTCAAACTGCACCCAGCCATAGCGCACCCCGCCGCGGGATTCGCCTTTCATGTTGCTGTCTGTCCAGGTGACCTGGTTGGTGTCGGCGTCATAGTCCTTGGTAAACACCAGGCTGTGGGCGCCCACACCGTAGTAGTACTGGGCGGACATCTGGAAAAAGTCGCCCCGCTGTACCTGGCGCATGAACTCAAGCGCGCGTTCGCGGTTTTCGTCCATGCTCTGGTCGCTGTCATAGTAAAACGAATGGGCAGCATAGAATGGGTTGCCTTCAGACGCCGGGATGTCCTCCCAGGCGATGCCGTAGGAGTAGGGCTTGGAGTCCTTTGCCGGCAGGTTGTTGGGTATCACCAGCGGCACATCCGGGTAGGCCGCCATGCGGAAGTCATCGCGATTTTTTCGGAACAGGTGCACGGTGAAGTTTTTGCACACATAGATGTCCCCGCTGCTGGCAGCCTTTTGCGCCCGGCCGTTGGCCTGGGTATAGAGGTCGTCCGCCAAGTCTATCATGCGGTCAATGAGCGCTGCCCGGGCTTCTCCGTCCACCGGGGTGACGGCACCGGGCTCTTCCCCCGCGGGCTGTTCGGGGGCGGCGGTCTGCTCCGTGATGACCAGCGGCGGCAGCGCGTCGCTGGGCGCCGGTGTTTCGGCTTCAATCACATCGGTTGCCGCGGGCGCCTGGGTTGCCTGCGGGGCCGGGTCGCCCTGCGCGGGCGAAAACAGGCTGACATCATCATCCGCCAAAGCCGGCAGGGTCAGTGTCAGGCACAGTACAAGCAGGCACAAGCGCGTCAGGGGGCGTGTCATCGGGCAACTCCTTCTTTCGGGGTTCATGGCATGATTGTACACAACCTTGACCCAAAGAACAACAAATGCGGGGTTTGTCTAAACCTGTTTTGCGGCGGGTATGTACTTTTCAGTAACCAAACAGACCATTAACTACTTTTAGGAGGAATGTATGGACAACAAGAACAAGGAACACAACGTGCAGGAAAATAAACCTACCGTCGAAACCCCCGTCACCCAGCAGGATAAGCTGGAGAAAATTCGCAAAATTATCGAGAGCAACGACACCCCCATGATGACCACGGTTGCCGGCTCCAAATTGATTTCCCGCCCGGTGAAACTGCAGGAGGCCGAGTTTGACGGCACGCTGTGGTTTGTCACCACCAAAGACACCGCGAAGTTTGAAAACATTAAGAACGACTCGCGCGTAAACGTCGCCTTTGGCGACAAGAACTACCTGTCCGTCAGCGGCAGCGCCGAAGTGGTGGAAGACCTGCCCTACAAAAAGCGCCTGTGGAACAACTGGCTGACCAAGTTCTTCGACATGGAATACGACGACCCCAACGTGGTGCTCATCAAGGTGAACGCCGAGAGCGCCGAATACTGGGAGAAGGTCGGCCTGGTGAAGAGCATGATTACCGGCATCAAGTCCATGGGCGGCGCGGAGAAACCCTCTGATGAGGAAGTCAACGCCAAGGTGGAACTGACCTAACTCCTCACAAACGACAAAAGCCCCGGTTCATCGTGAACCGGGGCTTATACTTTCAAACAACCCAGTGGGAGGTTCGGAGGGCCGAAGCCCTCCGACTACAATCCGCGCCAGCGGCGTGTACGGTAGCGCGGCAAGCCTTTGCGTAGTGAAGGTTGCAAACCAGAGGTTTGCAAGTCGGCAAAGCCGACCGCGCCGGTCAATCCTGCGGATTGAGCGGCGCGCCCCTAGGGTTTCATGCCGTCTACCGCCCGGGAGCTCGTCGGAAATCCCTTCGCTCCCTTTCCGGGCCGCAAGCGGACCGGAGGCGTGCGCTGCGGGTTCCCTCCTCTCACTTGAAAGACCGCAGTCTTTCAAGTGGAAGGAAGCGTCCCGAAATGTACGCCCCGCCGCGTCCCGCGGCGGAAGGAAATGGAGGGCACGCTGACGCGGTGGACGGCCAAAAAGCCAAACCATCGAAAAACCTCAGTTTTTCGATGGATGCGCCCTTAGGGCACGGGTGTCGCCGCCGCATGGACGACTTGTATTTCATTGACTAGCAGCAGCGGGTACACCTGCTCCCCTGCCGTGATGGTGTCCAGCACCCCCGTCAGCAGGATTTCGCTGTTGTTTGGCGGAAAGTCATCCGGCCAAGCGGGGTTGCCGGTGACGGCGAACTCCAGCGCCACTTCACAGCAGCCCGCGCTGTCGGTCACCAGAATCAGGTGCACTACTTCGTCGGTCTCCAACTGCTGGGCACCGTAGTAGCTGCCCTGCATGCGCAGGGTTTTGCCGACATGCTTTTCCGCCTCACGGGCGATGTCATACACCTGGGCAAACACGATGGGGTAACTCAAATCCTTTAGGTCGATGTCGGGCACTTCCTTGGGCGAGACAGCAGGCGTGCCCTCCTGGGCTGCCTCGGGCTGCGGGGTTTTTGCCTCCGCTACTTCGCCCACATACTGCGCCGCCACCTCATCCGGGCTTCGGGACGCGCCCTGGCTTTGCGCGCAGCCGCTGAGCAGCAGCGCGGTTAACAGCAGGGCAGCCAATACCTGTACTTTTTTCATGCGGTTCTCCTTGTACGTAGTGTGCCTGCCAGTGTAAACAGCATAAAGCAGGCCAGGTTGACCACCACGATGGTGGCCCCTACCGGGGTGCCGGCCAATATGGCCGTCACCATACCAACCAATGCGCATACCACAGAAAGCACGGCGGCGCAGAGCGTAACGGCCTTGAAACTGCGCAGTACGCGCATGGCGGACAGCGCCGGGAAGATGAGCAGCGCGGCGATGAGCAGCGAGCCCACCAGGTTCATGGCAAGCACCACCACCGCGGCGATGATGACCGCCAACAGGATATTATATACCCGTGCGTTGGTGCCGGTAGTGGTGGCAAAGTCCTCGTCAAAGGTTACAGCGAAGATGCGGTGATACAGCACCGCGAACACCGCGATGACCAGCCCCGACAGCCCCAGGCTGAGCCACACTTCGTTGGTGCTGAGAGTTAGAATGGACGTGGAACCAAACAGCGTGGTGCATACATCGCCCGATATGTTGGTGGAGCCGGGAAAGGCGTTTAACAGCATATAGCCGATGGCCAGGGAGCTGACCGACAGCATGGCAATGGCGGCGTCTCCCTTCACGCGCGCGTTTTGTCCCCGCCCCATCAGCAGCACGGCAAACAGCACCGTCAGCGGCAGCACCAGCAGCATTTGGTCGGCCACCTTAAGGGCGGTGGCGATGGCGATGGCGCCAAAGGCGATGTGGCTGAGCCCGTCGCCGATGTAGGAGTAGCGCTTCAGCACCAACACCACCCCAAGCAACGACGCGCACAGCGCCACCGCCACGCCCACAATGATGGCATGGCGCACAAAGGGGTACTGCAGGTAGTGCATCAGTTGGTCAAACAGGGCTTTCATCGGGCGGCCTCCTTCAGGTCGTACAGGCGCCCGATGTCACTTGATAGGTAGCCTTTGGTGTCGCCCCAGTACAGCGGCACGGAGGCGACATGCAGAATGTGGGACGCGTAACGGGCGGCAGCCCGCATGTCGTGGGATATCATGATGATGGTGAGGCCGTCCTGGTTGAGGGACTGGATGAGCCCATACAGTTCCTCCGTAATCTGCGGGTCCAGCCCCGCCGCAGGTTCATCCAGCAGCAGCAATTTGTTGGCCGCGCACAGCGCGCGGGCCAGCAGCACCCGCTGCTGCTGGCCGCCGGACAGTTCCCGGTAGCAGGCACGGGCGATGGGCTGCAGCCCCAAGCGCGCCATGGCCTGCTCCGCCCGCAGTTTTTGCGCCTTGGTATACCAGGGGCGCGGCCCGTTTTGGTTCAGGCAGCCGGACAGCACGACCTCCCGGACGGACGCCGGGAAGTCGCGCTGCGCCAGGGTTTGTTGGGGTAAGTAGCCAATTTCCTCCCGCTTTAGGCCGCCCATCGTGTGCACCTTGCCCGCAAGCGGAGAAAGCAGGCCCAGGATGGTTCGCATCAGGGTGGTTTTGCCGGAGCCGTTTTCGCCGACAATGCAGACATAGTCTCCGGCGTGAACGGCAAAGTCCACCCCCTTCACCACCGGCCGGCCTTCGTAGCCCAGCGTCAGATGTTCACAGTGCAGCAGCCTGTCATATGCGGGTGTACTCATAGCGCGTCAGCAATCACTTTCAGGTTGTCTTCCATGATGGATAGGTACGTGGCGCCATGTTCAATGTCCTCCCGGCTGAGGGACTGCATGGCGTTTAGCTCCAGCACCTGCTGGTCACGATTTTCACTGGTGCGCACCACCGCCTGGGCGATGCGGCCGTCGGAGCCGTCCAGCGTCAGCACAGCTTTCAGCTTCAGTTCGTCCACCTTGCCGGCCAGAAACGCGATGGTTTGAAAGGACGCCTCGGTCTCGGCAGAGCAGCCGGCGAACGCCGCGTAGTAGGTGATGCCATAGTCGTCCATCAAGTATCGGAAGGGGAAGCGGTCACCAAACATCAGCACCGGGTTCTCAGCCTTGGACACGGCCTGGGCGTATCGGCTATCCAGTTCGTCCAATTGCGCGTTGTAATTGGCCGCGTTCTGGCTGTATACATCCCTGTAATCAGGGTCCGCGGCGCCCAGGGTGTCCGCGATGGCACTCACCAGCAACTGCGCGTTTTTCAGCGACAGCCAGATGTGCTCGTCCGCGTGGTTGTGTACGCGCTCTTCGTGGGCGTGCCCCACCTCGTGCTCGTGGTCGTGCTCGTCCTCGTGGTCGTGCTCCTTTTCGTGGTCGTGGCCGTCATGCGCGTCAGCTTCATGGTCATGGTCATGATCGTGGTCGTGGACATGGGCGCTTTCCTGCATGCCCTCCACCGTCACGTCCTGCTTCACCGCGTCGCCCAGCGCCTCCATCATGTTCAGCGCGCGGATGTCCTGGTTAGCGGCTTCCTTCAGGGCGTCCTGCACCCAATGGTCAGACGGCCCGCCGATGTAGACAAACACATCCGCGCCGGACACCTGCACGATGTCCTGCACGGTGGGCTGAAAGTTGTGCAGGTCAATGCCGCTGTCCTGCACCAGGCTCAGCTCCACTTGGTGCGCTCTTTCTCCCAGCACGTGGCGTGTCCAATCGTACAGCGGAAAGGTGGTCACCACCACTTTAAGGGGTTGTTCAGGCGCCGCAAGGGCCGGAACCCCAACAGCGGCAAGCACCAGCAATAACGCCGTCAACACGGCAAACTTTTTCAACATATGTAACTCCTTTGACTCGTTTTCAGTGGGTTTGGTCAGAGGAGCATCTCAACTCGTCAATTTTACCTTCAGCCTCACCGGTGTACAAAGGGGCAGAAATGCGGGCGCATAGAGGGGCATCAGCCGGGCGGCAAATCGCCCAACGGTATAAAGGGTAGCCATGGCCATGGCTGCCGCCAGCAGCATACGCAGCGCCTTTTTCCAGGCGCACAGCACCACGCACACCGGGCAATGGTGCACGCTGTGCCCATGTTTCAGGTGCCCCAGGGCGTGGCCGGCGGTGGACAGCAGCATCACCACCATCAGCACGGCCAGCACAAAGGCAACAGCGCGCCTACGCATTGGCCTGTTTCTCCGTCTGAACACAGGCGGCACAGCGGCCATACAGCGTGGCCTGCTGGTGGTCCAGTTCAAACTGCAGCTGCTTGCGCAAGGTATTCTTCAGGCGCTTTTCCTCCGCCTCGGTCAAGTGGATCAGCTGCCCGCAGCGGCTGCACTTTAGGTGCAGGGTGTCCAGGCACGCGGCATGCGTGTCCATCTGGTAGGCATGGCCGCGGCCATCGGGGCTGGGC
>CAYFSN010000049.1:0-15027 GCA_964345845.1 uncultured Christensenella sp. | reverse complement strand
CGACCGCGAGATGGGCCCCTCCAACATCAAGGCCGCTGAAAGTGAAGACGTGCGAAGCAACCTGGCCCTGACCGCGTTAGCTTTGCAGAGGCAGTTCGCGACTATCCAGAAAGAAGTGCTGGGCAACTACTGGTCCCCTGCGGAAGCCTTTGGCGCCACCATGGAAGCCAAGGACTACGCCAAGGACATCCAGACCCTGTTGGACGAGATGGTCGCTGCCATCACCGCAAAGTAAGACCCTTTTCCGGGGGCTGTGCCCGTTGGGCACAGCCCCCTCTTTTTACAACATGGAGGGGATAACGCGTGAACAGCCTGACCGCAGGAAGGCGAGCGGACACCCGCAAGCCCGGCTTTTTCAAAGAATTGCTTCAGATACTCCGTGATGGAGACGGGTGGACGCGCCTGTCTTTTATTCTTTCCGGCATTGGCAACCTCGTGCGCGGACAGGTGCTCAAGGGGCTGATGTTCCTGGGCGCCCAGGCGGCGCTGATTTGGTACCTCATTGGCTTTGCCGCGCAGTATCTGGCAAAAGTCAACACCCTGGGCGACACCGGCATGCAGCGGGTGTGGAGCGAAGAGCGGCAGATATTCGTCCGCACACCAGGGGACAATTCCATGCTGATATTGCTGTTCAGCGTGATGAGTCTGCTGCTTGTGCTGGGCTGGCTGATGGTGTGGCGCGCCTCGGTGCGCTCCAGCTACAAAGCACAGCAGCTAAAGCAGGCAGGCAAACCCCTGCCCACCTTTACTGACGATATCCGGGCGCTGCTTGACCAGCGTTTTCATAATACCCTGCTGACCTTGCCCAGTTTGATGGTCATCGCCTTCACCATCCTGCCCACGGTATTCATGGTGCTGATTGCGTTTACCAACTTTGATGCCGACCACCAGCCCCCCGGGCATATGTTCACATGGGTAGGGCTGGAAAACTTCAGAAACCTGTTTGGCGGACATCCGCTGATGGCCAACACATTCGGCAAGGTGCTGGGGTGGACCATGATTTGGGCTGTGGTGGCGACCTTCACCAACTACCTGCTGGGTATGCTGGTGGCCATCATGATTAACAACAAGGGCATCAAGCTGAAGTCGATGTGGCGCACCATTTTTGTCATCACCATCGCGGTGCCGCAGTTCGTCAGCCTGATGCTGATGAGCCAAATACTGCACGAGCAGGGGCCGCTCAACGTGCTGCTGCAGCAGTTGGGCTTTGTGGACAGCGCCGTGCCGTTCTTAACAGACATCAATACCGCGCGCATCACGGTGCTCACCGTTAACCTGTGGGTGGGCATTCCCTATACCATGCTCATCACCTCAGGCATTCTGATGAACATTCCCAAGGACCTGTATGAAAGCGCCTCCATTGACGGCGCCTCCCCCGCGCGGATGTTCTTTTCTATCACGCTGCCGTACATGCTGTTTGTCACGACGCCCTACCTGATTACAGCGTTTGTGGGCAACATCAACAACTTTAACGTCATCTTCCTGTTGACCGGCGGCGGCCCCCTGGTGACAGAGTACTACCAGGCCGGCAAAACCGACCTGCTGGTCACCTGGCTGTACAAGCTGACCGTTGACCGGCAAAATTACTCCCTGGCTTCTACCATCGGCATCTTTGTGTTCCTCATCAGCGCGGGGCTTTCGCTGCTGGTGTATAACGTGTCCGGCTCAGCCCGGCGGGAGGAGGAATTACAATGAACAAAACCAGAGCCCTCCACCACAACGCTGTGCGGCTGCTGCCTGTTGCCGCGGTGCTATTGTGCCTGACACTGCTGCTGCCGTGGCTCCATGTGCCCCAGGACAGTTTCAGCTTTGGCCGCACAGGCATCAACCTTGCCCTGTTTGACCGGGACGTGCTCACGGTACTGCCCGCTGCCATTGCAGCGGTTGTCGCCCTGGTTCTGGCCATCACATTGGTAAAGCCCAGCCGTTGGGCCGTACGTACCCTGGTTGTGGCGTTCAGCGCGGCCATCGTTCTTGCCATCTACCTGCTGTTGACGGCCAAGCGCCAGGCGGACGCTTCGCAACTGTTGCCGGCGCCCTTCCTGGTGCGGCATCTGCAAATCGGCTACTGGCTGTTCCTGCTGGCCGCGGTTGTTGGCCTGGTGCTCAGCCTGATGGCGCTGCGCCAGCCCACCACCTACATCATCCTCACCGCCATGGCTGTGGTGTGGCTGCTGCCCATTGTGTGGCTGGTGATTACGTCGCTGCGCGCCGAGTCCGGCAGCTATACCACCTACATCCTGCCCAAGCAGTGGACGTTTGATAACTACACCCGGTTGTTCACGGATACCAGCCAGTTCAACTTTCCGCGCTGGTACCTGAATACCTTGGTGGTCGCTGTGGCTACCTGCGTGCTGACGACCATGCTGGTGCTGATGGTCAGCTATGCCTTCAGCCGTCTGCGCTTCCCTAGCCGCAAGCTGTTCATGAACATCGGCCTCATCGTGGCGATGTTCCCGGGCTTCATGTCCATGATCGCGGTGTATCACATCCTCAAAGCCATCGGCCTGGCCAAGTCCCTCATCAGCCTGGTGCTGGTGTACACGGGCGGCGGCGTGCTGGGCTATACCATCGCCAAGGGGTTCTTTGACACCATCCCCCGCTCGCTGGACGAGGCCGCCCTCATTGACGGCGCCACCAAGAACACCGTGTTCTGGAAGATTACCCTGCCCAGCGCCAAGCCCATTGTGGTGTATACCGCCATCACGGCGTTCATCGCCCCGTGGGTGGACTTTATCTTTGTGTCGGTCATTATGAAGGATGACTACATGAACTATACCGTGGCTCTGGGGCTGTACCGCATGCTGGAGCGTGAGCACATCTACCAATACTTCACCCGCTTCTGCGCGGGCGCGGTGCTGGTGGCGCTGCCCATTACGCTGCTGTTCATCAAAATTCAGAAATTCTACGTCGAAGGCGTAACCGGCGGAGCGGTGAAGGGATGACCGCAAAAAAACTGCTTGCCCTGGTGCTTTGTCTGTCGCTGCTGCCGATACTGGCAGCAGCGCAGCAGGGTCCGGTGTATGAGGTGTTTGTGGCCTCCTTTGCCGATGGCAACGGTGACCAGGTGGGCGACCTGAAAGGGCTGACCGGCAAGCTGGACTACATCCAGTCGTTGTCCGTCAAGGGCTTGTGGCTAATGCCCATCAGCCCGTCCCCCAGCTACCACAAGTACGATGTCACCGACTACCTGTCGGTGGACCCGACCTACGGCAACTTGGCCGACTTCCGCGCCCTGGCTGACGCCAGCCATCAGCGCGGCATCCGCCTGATTCTCGACCTGGTCTTCAACCACTCCTCCGACCAGCATCCCTGGTTCATGGCGGCTGCTGACGCGCTGAAAAACGGTACGGACAGCCCCTATACCAAGTACTACCACTTCAGCCGGGACGGCGCGGGCCATCCCGTGCCCGGCGCTGACGGCTGGACATACATGGGCCACTTTGGCCCCCATATGCCGGACCTCAACCTGGACGACCCCCAGGTGCGGGCGGAGATTGTTCGCATCATGGCCTTCTGGCTGGAAAACGGCGCCGATGGCTTCCGCCTGGACGCCACCACCCACTACTATGAAGAGCACACCGCCAACAACACCGCCTTTCTCGCCTGGCTGAAGGAAGAGGCCGTCCGGCTTTCCCCGGACGCCACCCTCGTGGCGGAGGCCTGGAAGGACGAAGGCACCATCCTAAGCCTGTATGAAAGCGGCGCGGACAGCTTTTTTAACTTCCCCATGGCGGGCTCCACCGGCTGGTTCATCAGCGCGCTGCGGGAAAAACGCGGCCATCACCTATCCGCCCGGGTGGAAAGCTGGAACGCGGACATCCGCGCCCGAAACCCCAAGGGGCTGGACGCGCCGTTTCTCAGCAACCATGACATGGCGCGCTCCGCGGGCTACCTGATGTACCGCCCGCAGATGATGAAGCAGGCCGCGGCCGTCTACCTCACCATGCCGGGTATTCCCTACGTTTACTACGGGGAAGAATTGGGCATGTCCGGCTCCGGACGGGATGAAAACAAGCGCCTGCCCATGCTGTGGGGCGGCGATGGCAGGGAAGACACCCTGCCCCCAGAAGACGCTGACCAAGTTCAGCGGCAAAGGCTCGGCGTCATGGAGCAGGAACAGGACAACGACAGCCTGCTCAACTTCTATAAAGGCCTGCTGGCCCTGCGCGCCCTGTGCCCGGAGCTGACCCACGGCGTACCCACCGCGTTTTCCACCGAACACAACGCCATCGCCGCCTGGCGGGTAACCGACGGCGGCAGCAGTGTGCTGGTGCTGCACAACCTCAGCGACCAGCCGCTCACCATTCCCTTGCCGCCAGGCGACATGGTCGGCGCCTGGGACACTGGCGGCGGGCAAGCCGTCATCCAAGACCACGAACTGGTGCTGGCGCCCCATGCCGGCTCTATTTTCCGCTGAAAGAGGACACGCCATGCGACAAAGCGGTGTCTTGCTGCACCTCACCTCCCTGCCGGGCCCGGAGGGCATCGGCACCATGGGCGATGAAGCCCGGGCCTTTGTGGATTTTCTGAAGGTCGCCGGCATGCGGCTGTGGCAGGTGCTGCCCATCGGCCCCACTGGCTACGGCGAATCGCCCTACCAGTGCTTTTCCACGTACGCCGGCAACCCCTTGCTGATCGACCTGCGCACGCTGGAACAGGAGGGATTGCTGTCCCCTGAAGAGCTGCCGCCCCAGGCGGATGACAGCCAGGTGGATTTTCCGGCCGTCATCGCCTACAAAACCAAGCGGCTGCGGCAGGCGTTTGAGCAATCCCGTGAACAACTGAAAGCGGAAACAGATGCTTTCCGGGCAGAGCAGGCGCACTGGCTGGACGACTACGCGCTGTTCCGGGCGGTCAAGCAGCACTTTGGCGGCGGCTCGTGGATGGAGTGGCCGGATGAGGATATCCGCATGCGCCGTCCGGAGGCCATGGCCAGTTACCGCGAGCGCTTTAAGGAGGAAATCGCCTACCACATCTTTGTGCAGCATTTGTTCTTCCGCCAGTGGCGGGCGCTGAAAGCCTACGCCAATGAAAACGGTGTGCTGCTGTTTGGCGATATGCCCATCTATGTGTCCATGGACTCGTCCGATATCTGGCAAAACCCAGGCTGCTTCCTGCTAAACCAGCAGCGCCGCCCCACCCTGGTGGCGGGCGTGCCGCCGGACTATTTTTCCCAGGATGGCCAGTTGTGGGGCAACCCGCTGTACAACTGGAAGGCGTTGAAACGCACAGGCTACCGCTGGTGGATGGACCGCCTGCGTGCCATGGGCGAAATATTCGACCTGGTGCGAGTGGACCACTTTATTGGCTTTGCCAACTATTACGCCATCCCCCACGGGTCAAAGACCGCGCGCTGGGGCAACTGGCGGCTGGGGCCGGGCAGGCATTTCTTCAAACAGGTCAAAAAGCAGCTGCCGCAGCTGCGCATCATCGCCGAAGACCTGGGCGCTGTCAATACCCGGGTCCGCAAACTGCTGAAGTATTGCGGCTATCCGGGCATGAAGGTGCTGAGCTTTGCCTTCACCGGTGAAGACGACAACATCCACCTGCCAAAGCACGTGGTACGCCACAGCGTGTTTTACACCGGCACCCACGATAATGATACGGTGCTGGGCTGGTGGGAAAAGGCCGGCGCCAAGGAAAAGGCCGAAGCCAAGCGGGTGATGGGCATGAAGAAGGATGACCACATCTGCGACAAAATGATTGAAACCGTGCTGGCCAGCCGCGCCAACACTGCCATACTGCCCATGCAGGACATACTGCACCTGCCAGGCGATGCCCGCATGAACCTGCCGGGCACCCTGGGGGGCAACTGGCTGTGGCGCATGCTGCCCAACGCGGCGGATGATAACATGGCCCGGGGGCTGCTGGCCCTCAACCAACGGTTCGGAAGGAGCAAAGAATGAACGAAGCACAACAGATGATTGGCCGCGCCCAGGAAAAGGCGCAGCTGTATTTTCAGAAACCACTGGATCAGCTGTCTGCCTGGCAGCTGCACCAAGTATTGGGCGAGGCCTTGATGGCGCATATCGCCCCCCAATGGCAGCAAGACACATCCAACCGGCAAAAGCAAAAGCAGGCGCACTACCTGTCCATGGAGTTTTTGCTGGGCCGCATGGTGTTTAACAACCTGTACTGCGCCGGCCTGCTCAGCGACGCGGAGCGCTTGCTGCAGCAGCAGGGCATTGACCTGCGGACGCTGGAAGACATCGAAGACAATGCCTTTGGCAACGGCGGCCTGGGCCGCCTGGCGGCATGCTATTTGGACAGCGCCGCCGCCCACGCCATTCCCTTGACAGGCTATGGACTGCGCTATCGCTTTGGCTTGTTTAAGCAGGCGTTTGTGGACGGCCGCCAGGTGGAGCAGCCGGACGACTGGGCGCGCTTCGGCGACCCCTTTGGCGTGCGCCGCTACGACCTGCGGGTGAAGGTTTCCTTTGGCGACGGCGATGTCATGGCCGTGCCCTATGACATGCCGGTCATCGGCTATCAGAGCCGCTCCATCGGCACGCTGCGCCTGTGGCAGGCGGAAAGCCTGCAGGAGGTTGACTTCGCGCTGTTTAACCAGCAGCAGTACACCCAGGCCGCGGCTGACAAAAACAAGGCGGAGGACATCACCAAGTTCCTCTACCCCAATGACTCCGGCGAGGCCGGCAAGGTGCTGCGCATCAAGCAGGAGTACATGCTGTCTTCCGCTACCATGCAGGACCTGCTGCGCCAGTTTAAGCTGCTTCACGGCAACAACTTTGACCTGTTCCCCACGCTGCACGCGGTACAGCTAAACGACACCCACCCCGTGATGGCGGTGCCGGAGTTTATCCGCCTGCTGCAGCTGGAGGGCCTGCCATTTGAGCAGGCGTTTGACATTGCGCACCAAACCTTCAGCTACACCAACCACACCGTGATGTCTGAAGCGCTGGAAACCTGGCACGCGGACACATTGAAAAAGACCGTGCCGCAGCTGTACCCCGTCATCCGCCGCATCAACCAGCGGCTGATGAAGGAGCTTAAAGACAAGCGCCTGTCCATCGTGCGCGGCGGCGCGGTGCACATGGCCACGCTGGCCATCTACACCACCAACAAGGTCAACGGCGTTGCGCGCATTCACAGCGAAATCCTGAAAGACGACCTGTTCAAGGACTGGTACAAGTTGTACCCCAACCGCTTCACCAACGTCACCAACGGCGTCACCCAGCGGCGCTGGCTGGGGCTAAGCAACCCGGAACTCACCGCCCTCATCGCCCAGACATTGGGCGGAGATACCTTCCTGAAAAACCTGGAGGAGCTGAGCGCTGGAAAAACCCTCATCACGGACGAACTGTGCGACCGCTTCTTCACTGTAAAGCAGGAGAAGAAAGCCGCGCTTGCCCGCTTGATTCGCGAGCGGGAGGGTGTGCTGATTCCTGAGCATTTCCTGTTTGACGTGCAAATCAAACGGCTGCACGAGTATAAGCGCCAGCTGATGAATGCGCTGAGCATCATTGCCATCTGGCAAGGGTTGAAGGACGGCACCATCAAGGATTTCACCCCCACTGCGTTCATTTTCGGTGCCAAGGCCGCACCGGGCTACAAGCGGGCCAAGGCCGTCATCTGGCTGATTAACCAGGTGGCCGACATGGTCAACAACGACCCGGACACCAAGGACAAGTTGCTGGTGGTCTTTGTGCACAACTACAACTGCTCCTACGCCGAGCACATCATCCCGGCGGCCAATGTGTCTGAACAGATTTCCCCCGCGGGCACCGAAGCCAGCGGCACGGGCAATATGAAGCTGATGCTCAACGGCGCGGTCACCCTGGGCACCTTTGACGGCGCCAATGTGGAAATCGTGGAAGAAGCAGGGCTTGAGAACAACTACATCTTCGGCGCCACCGTGGACGAAATCAGAGACATGGCGGGTACGTACAATCCCGCTGCCATCTACAAAAAGAACGCAGTGCTTAAGAAAGCGCTGGATACCCTGATTGACGGTACCTTCAAAGACGACCCCGGCACGGGTGAGGGCACGCTGAAAGAGTTGCACCAAAGCCTGCTGAAGGGCGCCCCCTGGCACAAGCCGGACCACTACTATGTGCTGAACGACTTTGACAGCTACCTAGACGCGAAACTGCGCGCCAACCGCGACTATAAAGACACCCGCGGCTTCAGCCGCAAGTGTCTGCAAAACGTGTTCAGCGCGGGCAAGTTCACCTCGGACCGCTCTGTGAAGGACTACGCCCGGGACATCTGGCACCTGCAGTAAACAAAACAACGCAAAAACGCCCGGCATCGTGATGGTGCCGGGCGCTTCTTTTTTGCGTTAAAAAAAGGAGCAATATTACTCGCTCCGGATAAACAACAATGATGTTTTTAGCGCTGCAGCTGCTTGGTCAGGTCATCCACCGCTGCCTTTAAGGGCGCGCTGTCGCGCATCAGTTCCTCCACCTTGGCACAGCCGTGCAGCACCGTGGTGTGGTCCCGGCCGCCCAGCACTTCGCCAATTTTGGGCAGCGACGCGTCCGTCAACTGGCGGGCCAGATACATGACCATCTGCCGGGGCACGGTATAACTGCGGTTGCGCCGCGGGCCTTTGACATCTTCTTCCGTGACGGCGTAGTACTGGCACACGGCCTCCACGATGTCCTGTATGCTCAGCGATTTGGGCTGGTGGTCGCTGAACACATCGCGCAGCGCTTCTTCCGCCAACTGCACGGTGATGTCCTTGCCCGCCAATGACGCGTAGGCCACCAGGCGGTTTAGACTGCCTTCCAGCTCGCGAATGTTGGAGTCCACCCGCTCGGCCACCAGCTGCAGTACGCTGTCGTCCACGGGAATCAGCTCGTCATCCGCCTTGCGCCGCAGAATGGCGGTGCGGGTATCCACGTCCGGCTTTTGAATGTCTGCAATCAAGCCCCACTCAAAGCGGCTGCGCAGCCGCTCTTCCAGCCGGGCGATTTCCTTGGGCGGCCGGTCGGACGAAATGATAATCTGCTTGCCCGCGTTGTGCAGCGCGTTGAAGGTGTGAAAAAACTCTTCCTGCGTGCTGTCACGCCCGGCGATGAACTGAATGTCGTCAATCAGCAGCACATCCACATTGCGGTACTTCTCGCGGAAGGCGGCGTTGCGGTTGGTCTGTATGGCGCTGACCAGCTCGATGGTAAACTGCTCACTAGTGATGTACTCCAGCCTCGCCTGCGGTTTTTGCCCCAAAATGTAGTGGCCAATGGCCTGCATCAGGTGCGTCTTGCCAAGGCCCACACCGCCATAGATAAAAAACGGGTTGTAGGCATCCGCCGGGGCTTCCGCCACCGCCAGCGAGGCCGCGTGCGCAAAGCGGTTGCCGCTGCCCACGACAAAGGTTTCAAACGTATACTTGGCGTTCAGCTTGGGGTTCGCCTGCACCATGGGGTTGATGCCTTTGCGGTACTCATCCGCCTGCCGCGGGGTGAGGATGCTGAGCTTCAGTTCCCGTCCGGCCGCTTGCTTAAGCGCGTTGCCAATCAGCACAGAATAGCGCGGTACCACGAAGGTGTGGTAATAGTCCGCCATGGCTTCCACATAATACTGGTCGCCAAAGAAGTCCAAAGGTTTCAGCGCGGAAGCGATCCACGTGGAATAAGTGACCTCGCTCATATCCTGCTTCATCAGCTTGCAGGCCGCGTCCCATAACACCCTGACTTCCAAAAGCGTCTCCCCCATACGTGCATTTTTTATACATTCGTAACATTCTCGTCACGAGACTCAGAGCGATAAAAAAAACACTGCGTTGCAGCGTTTTCACGCCAATCTGTGGATAACCTGCCTGTGGATAATTGGTGGCCCCTCAGGCTTCAGTCGGATGCTACCACAGACGGCGCTTGATTTCAAGCGGGGTTCACCCCCAAAGAAATGCATACCGTTTTGCCTGTTGATAAGTTTTAAAACCTAGGTGTTGTTGTCCAGGAGCTCCCCTACCACAATGGTTGGGATTCATGTTGTATCTTTATTCATTCCTTGTAGTTTATTCATTCCCAGCGTTCCCATTTTCAGAATGTTTTTTTATCGCCGGAAGCGCTGCACCGTGTATCGCCGCTGGACGGGTGTCCTCTATCGACACGCCGCACGCTGTATTGGACACAGTTTCGCATGGATAGACAACTTCGTTATTGCCTGACGAAATATTGTGACAATTTTTCGTCTTATACCGTTGATTTTCTGACATGAACTTGGTACGATAGGGTCAACAACAAAGGAGGTACCACCCATGGATCAGTTTACAAGCCGTCGCGAGTTTCTAAAGAGCACCGGTAAGGTCGTAGCAGGCGTTGCCATCGCCACCACCTTCAGCCCCATTCTGGATGTCATGGCTGAAGGCCAGCCCGAAGCGCCAGCCTACCCCTGGGCCTACGCCAAGCTGGACCCTGACGCCGCTGAAAAGCGCGGCTACGAGGCTTTCTTCACCAAGGGCGGCTGCGCCCGTGGTTCCGCCGATGCCATCATTGGTCAACTGGCGGAAGACGTTGGGTACCCCTTCAACCAAATCCCCATTGACATGTTCGCTGCCGGTGCCGGCGGGTACGGTGCCGCTACGCTGTGCGGCTCCCTGGCTGGTGCTGTGAATGCCATTGGCCTGGTGTGCGGACCGGAAGACGCCAAAACCATCATTCAAGAGCTGTTCGCCTGGTACCGCAAGGCGGAACTGCCCATCTACCAGCCCAAACTGGAGAGCGAAACCACCGTCGCCAACTCCGTCAACTGCCTGGAATCCGTTGGCCACTACATGGAAGCCACCGGCACCGCCATGGGCGATGACGCGCGCAAAGAGCGCTGCGCCGGCCTTACCGGCGATGTTTCCAAAAAGGCCGTTGAACTGCTGAACGCGCACTTCGGCGTCTAAAAAACTTTCATTCCCCTATTGCCCGGCGAACATAGTCCGCCGGGTTTTTCTTTGCCCTTGAAAACCATCCCGTGGGATGGTATATTCTTGACAGCCACACGGATGGTGTATGGATGATAGGAGGGCAACATGAACACCAATACGACAGAGAAGATTACCATCAACGCAAACACGGCAGACCTGGGGCTTATCGACCTGTTGGTGGACGAGGGCTTCTACGCCACCCGCACAGAGTTCATCAAAACGGCCATCAAAGCGCAGCTGAACACCCACAGTGCGGACAAACAGCGCCTCATCGACACCAAGTCAAAATCGGGTGATGACTGGTACATGGGTGTTGGCGCCATCAGTTTGGCCGAACTGGAAACGCTGAAGAAACGCGGCAAAACGAAAAAAATCACCGCAGTAGGCCTGCTGGTGATTGACAAGGACATTCCCCTCAATTTGCTAAAAGATACCGTGACCTCCATCAAGGTATATGGCGTGTGCCGCTGTACGCCGGAGGTGCGGGCCGCCTACGGGTTGTAGTCCGCCCATATGGCCCGCTTGCGTTCCAGCATTTCGTCCACGCGGGCCATGTAATGCCCCACGTCCTTCACATTGGGCGCGCGATATACCATCTCGCGCCCTTTTGTGACGCGCTTGGAGATGCCCCCCGCCCCCATCGCCAGGATGCTGACGGTATCTTCCATGGTGTCCACATTGTACAGGCACTCCTTGCCCGGCAGCGCGTAGCCCACATTGGCCTGGTTGCCGGCCATGTGCTTTTGCCGGTACAGGTAATAAGGCTCCATGTTCAGGCTATCGGCCGCCGCGCGGCCCAGCTGCACCATATACGCCACGGTCTCTTCATCCGGCAGGGTATCCATCAGGCGGTGCATGTCGCTTGAGCGCTTTACGCACAGGGTGTGCACCGTCAGGTTTTCAGGCCCCAAGCCGACCACCCAGTCCAGCGTTTCCTCAAACATGCGGGCGTCTTCCCCCGGCAGCCCGGCGATGAGGTCCATGTTGATGACCTCAAACCCCGCGTCCCTCGCCATGTGAAATGCCCTGTCCGCGTCCGCCCGGGTGTGCGCCCGACCGATTTGGGAAAGGGTGCCGTCGTGCGCGGTTTGCGGATTCACGGAGATGCGCTCCACCCCCGCCTGCCTGATGGCCCGTAATTTTTCCGCGGTAAAGCTGTCCGGGCGCCCGGCCTCCACCGTGCGCTCTTTTGCGCCGGCCATCAAGGGCGCCGCGGCCTGAAGCACCTGCTGCAAGTGCTCCGCCTCCAGCGCTGTGGGCGTACCGCCGCCCATGTAAAACGCGCGAGGCTTGAGGCCATGCTGCTTAAGCAGCGCGATGGTCCCCTCAATCTCCCCAATCAGCGCCTGGGTATAGGGCGCAAGCAGCTTGCCCTTGCCCACCTGCATGCTGATGAAACTGCAGTACCAGCACCGGCTGGGGCAAAAGGGGACGCCGATATACACATCCACTTCGTCCGCCTGCGCCTGAGGCAAAGCCTTCTGTGTTTCCACCACGTTCACCAGCAGGCCCGCGTTTTCAGGGCGCACGTCAAAATCGGCCATCATTCGGGCACAGGCCTGGTTAAGCCCAAGTCCCTCCCCCAGCGCTTCATATACCAACCGTGTCGGGCGAATGCCCGTAAGGGCGCCCCACGCCGGGTGCCGCCCGGTGGCTGCTTTCAGCACCTGATACAGCGCGGTTTTCGCCTGGCGCTTGCGCACCCGCTTGTCTATCACCGCGTCTTCAAACACCTTATCCGGCAGGGAATAGCTGCCCGACAGCGCGCCTGAAACCGACACGGTGCAGGTGCGCTGGCCGTCATCTATCGTTTCTTCATGACGCACAAGCAGGTCGGGCTCTTCCCCGTACAATCTGCCGGGGAAAAACACGTCCACCAGGTCGGTCATTTCTTTTTGGTAGTCTTCTGTTCCGGGGGTAAAAATCTGCAGGCTCACGGGATGGTAAAGTGCCCCCCATGGCCGGGATAGGCGTGGCAGCCATGCAGCCCCAGCAGCGTCCGCAGGGATTGCCGCATTTGCGCCATGGAACCGCCGGGCAGGTCCGTGCGGCCAAAGTCGCCGTCAAACAGCGTATCGCCTGTAAAGATGTCGTCCCCCGCGCGGTAGCATACGCTGCCCGGGGTATGGCCGGGCGTGTGCAGCACCTGGAAGGTGATGCCGGCTATCTTCAGCACCTGGCCGCCCTGCACATAGTCCGTCGGCGCGGGGCGCGGGTCCAGGTCCACCTGATAGGCGCCCGCGGTAAAGCGGCGGGACAGCATCAGCCCCTCATCCTCCGGGTGGATGTAGATGGGGCAATCCTTAAACGCGTACAGCGCGCCGGTGTGGTCATGGTGTCCGTGGGTCAACAGCACCGCGGCGGGCTTTTTCTCGCCCAGCGCCAGCCGGATTTTGTGCGCGTCATCGCCGGGGTCGATGATGACGGCGTCCTCCCGCCCTTCCAGGGACAGCACATAGCAGTTTTCCTGCAGTTCTCCGGTTGATACAATCTCAATATGCATAAAACGCTCCTAAAAACTCTTCTTGCTGCACAGCAGCAGGGTGACCGGGCCATCGTTGACCAGCGCCACCTCCATGTGGGCGCGAAACTGGCCGCGCCCCACCGCCACGCCGTTTTCTTCCAGCCGTTCACAGCACAGCTGGTACAGCTCATTGGCGCGCTCGGGCGCCTCGGCCTGGGTAAAGCCTGGGCGGTTTTGCCCCCGGGCGTCCCCCAGCAGGGTAAACTGGCTCACCAGCAGCGCTTCGCCCCCCACATCCTTCACCGACAAGTTCATCTTACCCTGCGCGTCTTCAAAGATGCGCAGCTTGGACAGCTTGTCGGCTATGTAGCGGGCGTCCTGCTCGGTGTCGCCTACCTCCACACCAATCAGCGCCATCAGCCCAGGGCCGATGGCGGAGATGACCTGTTCCTCTACTGTAACACTGGCGCGGCTTACCCGCTGCACCACACAACGCATTTGATGCTCCTAACTGACGCTGCGGAAGGCTTCCAGCACATCCGAGCGCTTTTGTATTCTGGTAACAGTCTGCCTAAGTTGTTCGCGGCTGGCCACCTGCAGCACCATGTGAATGGTGGCGGTGCCGTTTTTGTTGGTGCGCATGCTGACCGCGGTCACAGGCGTTCCCAGGTCGGACACAAAGGCGGTCAACTCGCCAAGCAGGCTGGGGTGGTCGTACGCCACCACGCGCATAGAGGCATTAAAGGTGCCCAGCGCCTCTTCCGCCCAGCTGACCCGTATGCTGCGCTCGGGCTCAGTGTTGATGGCGTTGACACAGTCCGCCTTGTGCACCGTGACGCCGCGGCCGCGGGTCACATACCCCACGATTTCATCGCCGGGTACGGGGTTGCAGCAGTGGGCAAACCGCACCAGCATGCCGGAGCCGCCCTCCACATAGATGCCGTGCGTGGGCTTGCCCCGGCGCATCACTTCCTGCGGGTCGGGCAACTTAGGCGGCAGTTTTTGCGTGGCCTGGTCGGTTTCCTTGCGCAGGTCTTCGAGCAAGCGGGAGATAACATAGATGGACGTCAGCCCGCCGAAGCCCACCGCGCCGTACAGGTTTTCCAGGTCGTTGAAGGCGTACTTTTTCAGCAGCGGCTCAAGCAGTTCCGGCTTGGTCAGGTCGCTTAGCTTCATGCCCCGCCGCTTGGCTTCCTTCTCCAGCATGTCCCGGCCCTTTTGCACGTTTTCGCCGTGCAGTTCTTTCTTGAAGAACTGGCGAATTTTCGCCTTAGCCTGCTGGGTCTTGACCACGTTGAGCCAGTCCAGGCTCGGGCCCTTGGATGACGAGGATGTCATGATTTCCACGCGGTCGCCGGTCACCAGCTCGGTGTCTATGGGCACCATTTTGCCGTTCACGCGGGCGCCCACGCAGGCGTTGCCTACTTCGGAGTGGATGCGGTACGCAAAGTCCAGCGGCGTGGCGCCGCGCTGCATGTTGATGATGTCCCCCTTGGGGGTGAACAGGAACACCTCTTCTGAAAACAGGTCGGTGCGAAGCCCATCGATGAACTCGCGCGAGTCGCGGGTTTCCGACTGCCAATCAAGGATTTGCCTTAGCCAGTACAGTTTCTTGTCCAGCCCAGAATCCCCCGCGCCCTCCTTGTAGTTCCAGTGCGCGGCGATGCCGTACTCGGCCACC
>CAYFSN010000048.1:1484-15037 GCA_964345845.1 uncultured Christensenella sp. | reverse complement strand
GCCAGTCGCTATTGGCAAGCACATTGTACGTGCGCCCTATTGCCTATTCCCAATTTAAGTTTTTGCGCCGCTTTTTTCAAAAAAGCGGCCGTAGCCCCCGTTCCCCTATGCCTGCGCCTACTCCAAAGCAAAGAACCCGGACATCATACAATGCCCGGGTTCTTAATACAGTGAGGTCAGGCTCCAACTTCTAACCCCTAACCTCTAACCTCTAACCCTTAAACCGTCATCTCCACCAACGGCTCGGCCACAGTCAGCTTCGCCTCCGTGGCTTCCTGCACCTGTTCCACGGTGTAGTCGGGGTTGAGCTCCTTGAGCAGGAAGCCCTGGTCGGTCACCTCGATGACGCCCATTTCGGTGACAATGAGGTCCACTGCGCCGACCGCGGTCAAAGGCAGGTTGCATTCCTTGAGCAGCTTGTGGTTGCCCTTGTTGGTGTGCTCCATGGCGACGATGGTGCGCTTGGCGCCGCTGAGCAGATCCATGGCGCCACCCATGCCGGGTACCATTTTGCCAGGAATCATGTAGTTGGCGATGTTGCCCTTTTCGTCCACCTGCAGGGCGCCCAGCACGGTGATGTCCACGTGGCCGCCGCGGATGATGCCAAAGGAGGTGGCGCTGTCAAAGAACGCGCCGCCCTTTTTGATGGTCACGGGCATGGCGCCGGCGTTGGTGATGAGGGGGTCTTCCTCGCCTTCAGCGGGAGCCGGGCCCAGGCCGGTAAAGCCGTTTTCCGACTGGAACATGACGGTGCGCTCGTGGGGTACATAGTTGGCTACCATGGTCGGCAGCCCAATGCCCAGGTTGACCAGGTCTCCATCCTGCAGTTCGCGGGCAACCCGCCGGGCGATGAGTTCTTTGTTATCCATTATACAGTCCTCCCGTCCACCAGGTAGTTGACAAACACGCCAGGGGTATGCACCACGTCCGGGTCGAGCTCGCCAACTTCCACCAGCTCATCCACTTCGGCGATGGTCACCTTGGCGGCGCTGGCGGTGATGTTGTTGAAGTTGCGCGTGGCGCCGTGGTAAAAGAGGTTGCCGAAGGTATCCGCCTTGCTGGCCCAGATGAGCGCGACGTCGGCGAACAGCGGCTTTTCAAGCAGGTACTCGACGCCATCCACCGTGACGATGTCCTTGCCCTTGGCCACTTCCGTGCCAAGGCCGGTGCGGGTCAGCACGCCGCCCAGGCCGTAGCCCGCGGCGCGGATTTGCTCAATGAGCGTGCCCTGCGGCACCAGCACGACCTCGGTTTCCCCCGCCATCATCTGGCGTCCGGTTTCGCGGTTGGTACCAATGTGGGACGCGATAATCTTCTTGAACTGCTTGTTGACCACCATCTTGCCGGCGCCGATGTCCGCGAAAGCGGTGTCGTTACAAATCAGCGTCAGGTCCTTGGTGCCGCGCTTTACCAGGGCGTCAATCAGCCGGTGGGGGCTGCCTACGCCCAGAAAGCCGCCAATGAAGATGGTATCGCCATCCTTCACATGCTCCAATGCTTTTTCAAGCGAGATTTGTTTGTTCATACTCCCTCCCCTTATGGTGTTTGCTTTTGTTTGCTGCAATTATAGATGCAGAAGGTGGGTTTGTCCAGTTGGCACAGCGAAAACAGCACCCATGATATTAACATTTCGTTCATGCAGCGTACAAAAACGATGGGTAACATAGGAGTGTACACAAGGGTGTACCTACTACCCTCAAAATCAGGAAAGAAAAGGAGTGCTTGAAATGCGCAGCAACAACAGATTATTTAAGGTGCTGGCCGTGGCGCTTGCCGCGGTCCTCAGCCTGGCGCTGCTGATCAGCGCCGCGGCAGGCAGCCTGCCGGCGACAGAAATTGACCAGATTATCAACGTGCAAACGGACAAAAGCCAGGTGGAAAGCCCCATCACCAAGGCGGTGGACCAGGTGCGCGAGTCCGTGGTGGGCGTAACCAACTACTCCACCATCTCCTCGCGCACGGGCGGCTACAACTTCTACTTTGGCGGCCAGTTTGGCGGCAATGCCCCGCGCACCAGGCAGGCGGTGTTCACGGGCTCCGGCACGGTCATCAGCGCCTACGGCCACATTCTGACCAACTACCACGTCATTGAAGGCGCCGACCGCGTCACCGTGACCTACGGCACCAAGGAAGCCGAAGCCACCGTTGTGGCGACGGACGAAGCCCTGGACGCAGCGGTACTGCTGGTGCCGGGCATTGAAATGGCGCCGGTCTCCCTGGGCGACAGCGACCAGCTGCAGGTGGGTGAGTACGCCATCGTGGTGGGCAACCCCCTGGGGCAGGAGTTTGAGCGCACGGTATCCCTGGGCGTGGTCTCCGCGTTTGACCGCGAGGTGGAATCCGAGCAGACCGACCGCTATGGCCGGCGCGACAATGTCACCCGCACCATGGTGCAGGTGGATGCCGCCATCAACAGCGGCAACTCCGGCGGAGGCATGTTTAACGTGCTGGGCCAGTTGCAGGGCATCCCCACGATGAAGTATGTCAGCCGCAGCTCACCCTTTGGCTTTGGCGGCTCCGGTGCCAGCATTGACAACATCGGCATGGCCATCCCCATCAACGCGGCCAAGCCCCTCATCCGCGAAGCCCTGGAGAAGTATGACGGCGAAAACGTGACCCCGGCCGCGGTGGTTGACCACAGCGAAGAAAGCCAGGCCGCGGCGGACGCCAGCAAGCCCCGCATCGGCGTGCGCGTGGACACCATCAACCCCAGCTCCTCCCTGATGACCTCCGGCCGCCTGCCCCGCGGCGCCGTGGTGATGCAGGTGGAACCCGGCTCCCCCGCGGAAGTGGCGGGCATCAAGGCCGGTGACATCCTGGTGGAGGCCGACGACGTGGTCGTTGACAGCGCGCAAAGCCTGGTGAACGAACTGCGCGACAAGAAGGCCGGCGACAGCGTGGAAATCAAGTACTACCGCGCGGAAGGCCTGATGGACATCATTGAGGGCAACAAACCCGCCAGTGAACTGGGCAGCGGCGAATACGCCACCGCCACCATGGAACTGAAGGTGCTGGAAGAAGCCCTGTAACAGGAAAACCTTACAAACTGACAGGGGGTGCCGCTTCACCGCGGCACCCCCCTTTGATGTTTTAACGCGTTAGGCGTAATCCGCCTTCAGCTGCTTGAGGATGTCCACATCCGCCGGGCAAAAGTCATATCGGTCGATGTCAGCAGGCGCAATCCAATCAAACGCCGCGTGCTCAAGCAGTGCCACTTCGCCTGAAGCAATCACACAGTGGTACAGGCACAGCCGAATGTGAATGTCCGGGTAGCGGTGCACGGCGGTGAAGTACTTGTCCCCCACGCTTAGCACCACCCCCAATTCCTCCTGGCACTCGCGTATGAGGGCCTGTTGGTGGCTTTCCCCCGGCTCCACTTTGCCGCCGGGAAACTCCCACAGCAATGCCCTGGCTTTGTGCGCCGGGCGCTGGCAGATGAGGAACTTGTCCCCTTGCCACACCAGCGCCGCCACCACGTCAACAATGGGCTGCATTGCGTGCGTCATTCGGCGGAGGGGTCCAGCGTCATCTGCTGGTAGGGCAGCACTTCAAAGCCCAGGTTTTCGTACAGCGAGATGGCCTTTTTGTTGTCGGCGTCCACCTCCAGGCGGATGCGCTTGGCCTTGTGGCCGTAGCGCTGCTGCACAAAGTCAAACAACTGGCTGCCCAGGCCATTGGAGCGAAAAGCCTTGCGAACGTACAGTTCGTCCACCCACAACATCATGCCGCCCAGTTCCGGTGAAAAGGACTTGGCCAGGATGGCGTACCCGGCGCAGGCGCCCTCCTCCTCCAGCATGTAGCCTTCCAGGTAGGTGTCGCGTGTCATCATTTCCTGAAAACTGGCGCGAAACAGGGCTTCGTCAGGCTCGGTGAGTATGGCGTCTGTGTTGTAAAACTCGGTGGCCAGGGCGCGGTAGCTGTCCCAGTCGCCCTGCTGCATCCTGCGAATCATGGTATCTCCTTCTTGCGGACGGGCTTCTTTTGTCAGCCCCACCCGGCCCTGTGAGGGTACGAGGGTTGCCGGTCCTTGTCAAGTAAGCGAGGGAAAGCGAACGTTCGCCTCAAAAATTCGTGGTATTATTCGTTCTTCCGTGTTACTATGTTTTCTGCCGATTGAAGGAGGTCTTTGCATGGACAAAATCAAACGAAATGAGCGGGTCGCCGCCATCACCCGTATGCTGGTTGGCCAACCCAACCGGGTGGTGGGGTTCTCCACGTTCTGTGAACGCTTTGGCACCGCCAAATCCTCCATCAGTGAGGATGTGGGCATCATTGACGCTGCGCTGCGCTTCAGCGGGCTGGGCAGCCTGAACACCATCGCGGGCGCTGCCGGCGGCGTGCGCTTCCGCCCGGGCAACAGCCTGTCTGACGCGGCGGACTTTCTAAGCGGCGTGGCCGACACCCTGGGCGACCCGGGGCGTATGCTGCCGGGCGGCTTTCTATATCTGTCCGATATTCTGGCGGAGCCCGCCATCGTACAGCGCATGGGTGAAATCATCGCCAGCACCTGGTACGACCATGGGGCGGACTTTGTGCTCACCATGGAAACAAAGGGCATCCCGGTGGCCATGATGGCTGCCCACGCGCTGAACATTCCCCTGGTCATCGCCCGCAGGCAAAGCAAGGTATACGAGGGCAGCGCGGTCAACATCAACTATGTCACCGGGCGGGGCGCCATTGACACCATGTCGCTTTCGCGCCGCGCGGTCAAGCCTGGGCAAAAGGCGCTGGTGGTGGATGACTTTATCCGCGGCGGCGGCACCGCCCGCGGGCTGATGGCGCTGATGGACGAGTTTTCCGTGGAAGTGGTGGGGCTCAGCTTTGTGCTGGCGCAGGAATGCCCGCCGCGGGAACTTATCCGCAATGAACGCTCGCTGATGGAATTCAGCGGCGACGGCGTCACAGAGCCGCTGCGCATCCGCCCGGCGGACTGGCTGAGGGCGTAGCATGCTTGCGATTGTCGGCCTTGGAAACCCGGGCACCCAGTACCACAACACACGGCACAATGTAGGCTTTCTGGCGGTGGACGCCCTGGCCAATAAGCTGGGCATTGCCCTTAACAAAAACAAATGCCGCGCCCTGACAGGCGAAGGCGTGGTGGCGGGCACGCGGGTGGCGCTGCTTAAGCCGCAAACCTTTATGAACGCCTCCGGGCTTAGCGTGCAGGACGCGCTGAACTGGTATAAGCTGACCCCCGAACAGGTGCTGGTGATATCAGATGACGTGGACCTGCTGCCCGGCGCCCTGCGCATCCGCCCCCATGGCGGCGCTGGCACGCACAACGGCTGGCGCAGCATCCTGCAGCAGACGGGCAGCGACCGCTTTCCCCGCATCCGCATTGGGGTGGGGGCACCGCCCCCGCAGTGGGACCTGGCGGACTGGGTGCTGAGCCGTTTTTCGGATGATGAAGGCCCCATCAGCGATGCCATCGCCCAGGCAGCGGAGGCGGCGGACTGCTTTTTGCGCCACGGCATCGACCTGGCGATGAACCGATACAACAAGAGGAAACCGGATGGCCCTGCAACTGAATGAAGCGCTGAGCGCCTGGCCGCCCTGGCATAACGTGCTGGGCGCGCTGGACGTTGGACAGCATGCCGCGCTGTACGACATGACGGAGTCACAGCGCGCGTATACCGCTGCAGCCCTTGCCGCCACCACAGGCCGGCAGGTGCTGTACATCGCCGCGACCGACCAGCATGCGCTGCGCGCGGCGGAGGACTGCGCCCACCTATTAGCAGGCCAAGCGGCGCTGCTGCCGGCAGCGGACGTACAGTTTGTCCGCGGCGTCAGCGGCCGTGAGGGCATCTGGCAGCGGCTGAATGTACTGGGGCGCGCCCGCTCGGGCAACCTGCAAGTACTGTGCGTATCCGCGGAAACCATGATGGGGCGCTTTATGAACGCCCAGCAGGTGCGGCATGCTACCCTTTCGCTATCATCCGGTGACCTGCATGAGCCCCAGGCGCTGGCCGCGCGGCTAAGCGCCATGGGCTACGAGCGCGTGCCCATGGTAGAGGCCAAGGGACAGTTCGCGCTGTTGGGTGACATCATGAACATCTTTCCGCCCGAGCAGGACGAGGCCCTGCGGGTGGAGTTTTTTGACCGGGAAATTGACACCATCCGCTCCTTTGACCCGCTGACACAGCGCAGCACCGGACAACTGGAACGCGTGCGCTTGGGCCCGGCCAGCGAGTTTTTCGTGCCGGAAAGCAACCGCCAGCAAGCGGTGGACGCCATGCTGGCGGCCATTCAAGCGGCCGCTGCCGCCCCCGTCCAGGCGGACGATGGCCGGCAGGTGCCCGAAGCAGCGGAGCCCAGGGTGAACGCGGCGCTGCGCCACCATAGGCTGTACCGCGAGGCGGAACAGCTATCAGAAACGGGCACCTTCCAGGGGCTGGCGCTGTGGGCGCACCTGCTGCTGCCCGACGCGGAAACCTTGCTGGACCAGCTGAACAACCCCCTGGTGGTGCTGGACACCCCGGACCGTGTGTGGACCCGGCTGAATGACCGCTACACAGGCTTTTCGGAAGACCTGCAGCAGGCCCTGCTGCGGGAAGACGCCGTGCCCGCCCAGCAATATCTGCTGTACAGCCCGGACGAAGTGATGGCGCAGTTAAAGCGCTATCCCGTCCTCACCGTACAGGAACTGCTGCGCGGCATGGCGGGGGTGGAGCCGCAAGTGGTAAAGCCTATGCAGGGTGCTGGGCTTGCCAGCTACCGCGGCCGCTTCGCGGATTTGGCGGAGGACATCCGCGGGTGGACCGCCCAGGGGTGGACCGTGGCCGTGCTGGCCGGCGGTTCTGCCCGGGTGGAGCGCATGCGCAAGGCCCTGGCGGAGTTTGACTGTGTGCTGGAACCCCGCCCGGCAGGCGACCTGCGGGTGAAACCCGGCGAAGCGGCGCTGATGGATGTGCCCTTCTCCCGCGGCTTCATCGTGGACGACGCCCGGTTTGCTGTGGTGTGCGACAGCGACCTGTTCGGCGTAGCCCACCGAAAGCAGCGCTCGCAGAAGAACGCCGGCGAGAAAATCGACGCCTTTACCGACCTCAGCGTGGGCGACTACGTGGTGCACGAGCACCACGGCATCGGCATCTACCAGGGCACGGTGCGGCTGCAAAGCGAAGGCGCCTGGCGGGAATACCTGTACATACAGTACCGGGACAACGACAAACTATATGTGCCGCTTGACCAGTTTGAGCGCGTGCAAAAGTACATCGGCGCCGGAGACGCAGCACCCGCGCTCAACGACCTGGGCAGCGGCGACTGGCAAAAGGCCCGCAAGCGCGTCAAAAGCGGCCTGCAAAAGCTGGCCTTTGACCTGGTGAAACTGTACGCCCAGCGTCAAAGCGAGCCGGGCTACGCCTTTACCCCGCAGGAAAGCTTCGAGATGCAGTTTGGTGACCAGTTCGAGTACGAACTGACCCCTGACCAGGAGCGCGCCGTGCAGGACGTGCTGGGCGACATGGAAAAGCCGCTGAACATGGACCGGCTGCTGTGCGGCGACGTGGGCTACGGCAAGACCGAAGTGGCCCTGCGCGCGGCCTTCCGGGCGGTGATGCACTCCAAGCAGGTGGCGTTTTTGGCGCCCACCACCATATTGGTGCAGCAGCACTACCGCACCATCGTCAAGCGCTTCGCGCACTTCCCCGTGCGGGTGGGGTTTGTCAGCCGCTTTCGTACCGCCAAGCAAAACAAGGAAACCTTGCTGCAAACCGCCCGGGGCGAAATCGACATCCTGGTTGGCACCCACCGGCTGCTCAGCAAGGACGTCAAGTTCAAGGACCTGGGCTTGCTCATCGTGGACGAAGAACAGCGCTTTGGCGTGGCCCATAAAGAAACCATCAAAAGTATGAAGTCACGGGTGGATGTGCTGACACTATCCGCCACCCCCATCCCCCGTACTCTGCACATGAGCCTGCTGGGTGTGCGGGACTTGAGCCTGCTTGAAAGCCCGCCGGAAGAGCGCTTCCCGGTGCAAACCTACGTGGTGGACTACTCCGACGCCTTGGTGCGGGACGCCATTTTGCGGGAGTTAAACCGCAAAGGGCAGGCCTTTTTCCTGTATAACCGCGTGGCGGACATCGACCGCTTTGCCTCCCGGCTGCGCCAACTGGTGCCGGAGGCCCGGGTTGCCATCGCCCACGGGCAGATGCAGGAGGGCGCCCTGGAAGACGTCATGATGGACTTTGTCGCCGGCAACTACGATGTACTGCTGTGCAGCACCATCATTGAAAACGGCATCGACATTCCCCGCGCCAACACCCTCATTGTGTATGATTCGGACCGCTTTGGCTTAAGCCAATTGTATCAGCTGCGCGGCCGGGTGGGCCGCAGCAACCGCGCGGCGTACGCCTACTTCACCGTGCGTGCCGACCGCGCGCTGTCAGAGACAGCGGAAAAGCGCCTGGCCGCCATCAAGGAGTTCACCGAGTTTGGCTCTGGCTTCCGCATCGCCATGCGGGACCTCAGCATTCGCGGCGCCGGCAACATCCTGGGGCCGGAGCAGTCCGGCCAGGTCAGCCAGGTGGGGTACGACCTGTACTGCAAGCTGATTGAAGAAGCGGTGATGGAAGCCCGGGGCGACTACTCCCAGCTGCGCGAGCGCGAACTGGAAACCCGGGTGGAACTGCACATCAGCGCCTTCCTGCCTGAGCGCTATGTGCAGGGCGAGCAGCAGCGCATGGAAATCTACAAGCGCATGTCCGCCATCCGCAGTCAGGCTGAGCGCGATGACCTGGTGGACGAACTCATCGACCGCTTTGGCGAGCCCGATGAGCCGGTGCTGAACCTGATGGATGTATCGCTGCTTAGGGCGCTGAGCAACCGCCTGGGGGCGGAGTTTGTCAGCTTTTCCCACGACGCGCTCAAACTGCGCCTCAGCAACACCTTCGTGGAAGACCCCACCATCCTCTACCAGGCCATTGTGCAGCAGGGCAACCTGTTCACCATGCAGGCGGGCAAAAAGCCGGCGCTCCTGCTTGTGCTGCCCGGCGCCGACCAGAAACAGGCCCTCACCATCGGCATCAAAGCGCTGACAAAGCTGGTGGAAGCCATTGACCAGCTGAAAGCCGAGGCACAGCCCGCCTGAAATGACACAGTTCCGCCACAGTTTCCGCCAGGCCCCATGGTATAATGGGGCATCAACGGACAGGCGGAGGACACCACCATGGCATCCATATTGGTCGCGGACGACAACCAGCAAATCGCGTCCGTGCTGGAAGAATACCTGAAAAAAGAGGGGCACACCCCCCATATCGCGCGGGACGGCGCCCAGGCGCTTCAGTTGTTTCGCAAACTGTCGCCCGACGCTGTGCTGCTGGATGTGATGATGCCGGTGATGGACGGCTTTTCCGTGTGCCGCGCAATCCGCCGCACGTCCACGGTGCCCATCATCATGGTCACCGCCCGGGGGGAGGATTTTGAGCGCATCATGGGCCTGGACATCGGCGCGGACGACTACATTGTCAAGCCCTTTTCCCCCGCCGAGGTCATGGCGCGCCTGCGCGCGGTGCTGCGCCGCATGGAAAAAGCTTCCGGCGGACAGGGCAGAGCCGTATCAATCGGCAACCTGTCCGTGGACCCGGACAACTACACCGCCCGCGTCGCAGGCGTTGACGTCGCGCTGACCCGCCGCGAACTGGAGCTGCTCTATACCTTGGCCGCTGCCCCCGGGCGCGTCTACTCCCGGGAACAACTGCTGGAAAGCCTGTGGGGCTACGAATACTTTGGCGACAGCCGAACGGTGGACTCGCACATCAAGCGCCTGCGCGCCAAGGTGGAGCCGCTGAACCCCCAGGGCTGGGCCATCCGCACCATCTGGGGTGTGGGCTACAAAGTGGAGCTGACCGCTGATGAAACATAAAATCGCCCTGCGTCTGCTGGTGTTCTTTATGGCGGCACTGCTGCTGTTCGCCGTGGTCAGCAGCGTGCTGTTCCGGCCGCTGTTTACAAACGCCGCCATGGAGACCAAGCGCCAGGATATGCTCAAGCGCGCGCAGTCGCTCTCCAGCATGTTTTCACAGGCCCTGCAGCCAGGCGGCATGCGCCCGGGCGGTCAGGGCGGCTACAGCAGCTTTGTGCGCCTGCTGACCGAAAACGACCCTAACCTCTGGGTGCTGGATGAAAACCTGTCCTTTTTGTCTTCAGGCCGTATGATGGGCAGAACCCTGGAGTACACCACCCTGCCCCCGGGCGCAGAGCAACTGGTGCAGGATGTGTTCGAAGGCCGCACCGCCATGTCGCAGGACTTCAGCGCCTTGGCGGGCGTGCCAACACTGACCGTGGCGGCACCCATCTACCAGGACAGCCGGGTGGTGGGGGCACTGCTGCTCAATGACGCGGTCAGCGGCCTGGATGCCGCCGTCGCGGATGCGCAGCGCATGCTGCTCTACAGTGCGGGCGCCGCGCTGCTGCTGTCCCTGGTGCTGTCCCTGGTGCTGTCGCTCAGCTTCACGCGGCCCATCAGCCGTATGCAGCACACCGCGGGCCGCCTGGCAGAGGGCGACTACGCCGCCAAAACGGGCCTTCACCGGCAGGATGAGATGGGTCAACTCGCCCAGTCCATCGACATCTTAAGCGACCGACTACACGAAGCCAGGGAAAACACCGCCCGGCAGGAGCAGCTGCGGCGGGACTTTTTCGCCAATGTATCCCACGAACTTCGCACGCCGGTGACGGTGCTGCGGGGTTCCCTGGAAGCGCTGCGCGACGGCGTGGTGACAGAACCCCAGCAGGTAGCCGCCTACCATGAGCAGATGCTGAAAGAAACCGAGAGCCTGCAGCGCCTGGTAAACGACTTGATGGAGTTGGCCCGGCTCCAAAACCCAGACTTCCCCATTGAAGATGGCGAACTGTCGCTGGCGGATGTGCTGCAGGACGCGCTGCGGGGCGCTGAGCGCCTGGCGGAGCCCAAGGGCATCCGCATCCAAAGAAGCCTTGACGCTCTGCCGCACAGCATGCATGGCGACTATGGCCGCCTGCGGCAGATGCTGCTCATTGTGCTGGATAACGCCGTCAAGTTTTCCCCCGCCGGCAGCGCGCTGACCGTGTGTTTATCTGAAAACGCCCTCACCATACAAGACCAGGGCCCCGGCATCGCAAAGGAAGACCTGCCCTCCATCTTTGACCGTTTTCACAAGTCCGGCACAGCGGACGGCCACCAGGGCAGCGGCCTTGGCCTGGCCATCGCCAAAGGCATCGCGGACCGCCACGGCATGGACATGCGCGTGGGAAGCGAAGAAGGAAAGGGCACCACGGTCACCTTCACCTGGCAAAACCAAGGCTGAAACTGTTTAAATGTTGCCACGGGCAGGACACAAAGCCGCCACAAACTTCTCCTATGATGAGGGCACAGCAAAGGATTGCTGACCGAATGAAAGGAAGTTTGTCCAAATGAAAAAGACCCTACTGATTCTTATGCTGGCGTTGGCGATGACGCTGCCGCTACTGAGCCTGGCAGAAGCCACCGAGGTACCCGAGGTGGAGACCCCCGACCAGCAGCCCGTCACCCCTGTGGGCGGCCAGTACGGCCGCCGCTGGAACATCCAGGATGACCCGGCCTTCGCCCCTGCCCGCTTTATGGACGAAAACGAGGACGGCGTCTGCGACCTGTGCGGCAATGAACCCGGCAAGAATACCCAGGCCCCCGGCTTTGTGGATGAAGACCAGGACGGTGTGTGCGACCACTACGGCACCGACCAGCAGCGTCAGGGCCGCATGGGCAACCGCCCCATGGGCAGGCGGTGCATGCGCAACATGCAGCCCGGCATGCGCCGCAACGCGCCCGGCAATGGCTTTGCCCCCAATGCCGATGACGCGCCCGCCGGCCGCCCCAACTTCAACAACCGCAACGCAGCCCCCGGCCGCAACCGCTGGTAACCATACAACAAAAAGGCAGGATGCTCTTTGCGGGCATCCTGCCTTTTTGTGTGCTTCTATTTGATGTTTTCGAAGAAATCGTCCTTGTTGATGTCATCCCCCACCAGGGAGCGATAAAGCCCAAAGCGCGTGCAGCTGTAAGGGCCCGTCGCGTCCACGGAAAACCGCTCATGCTGGGATCGATGCTCCCGAAACGCCAGTACGCACACCTCCAGCGCCGTGATGCCCCCGCGGGCTGCGATAGGCTGCTGCCAATCCATCTCCAGGGTGTTTTCGGGGTACAGGTGCAGATAGGTCTTGGGTACATCCCAGGTGCCAAACTGCTTGACGCTGTCTAGATGCATGGCGCGCTCCGGCGCCGCGGCCACGGCGGCCAGCACGGCTCGCGCGGTGATGATGTGCGCCGGGTGCCCATACTCCCCCTTCAGGTCGTGTGTGAGCAACACCTCTGGCTTAACTTCGCGAATGAGCGCGGTCAGGTGGTCCTCCACCTTTTGTTGTCCGCCCCACACTTCGTAGGACTGCTTGATGCCCGAGCGCCGCTTGTCCCGGAAGGTGCCCAGGCGCGGGTAGTGGCGGATGCCCGCGGTCCACAGGCCGTTGAGCATCTCACTGCGGCGCAGCGGGTTGGCGCAGGTCATGGTGGCGACCGCCACGTCAAGCCCGCGCTCGTAGGTGTAGTAGGGAATGGCGCCGCCAAACCACAGCAGTTCATCGTCCGGGTGCGCCACCACCAGCAGCATGTCCGCCTTTTCAAGGGGCGGCTGCCAGCGCTGTACCCAGTCGGGCGGCGCTGCCCCTTCAAACACAAACAGCTCACTGAGGGTGACGCCTTCCTTGGTGCCGGTCATCTCCACACGCAGGGTGCCGCCGCCCTCAAAGGGCACATATCGATGGGCAAAGGTCTCCCCCTCATCCACATAGAAGGGCTCATCCGCCCCCTCATGAAATACTGCCAGGCGGGCTGGCTCCAGCGAAAAGCAAAGGTACAAGCCGCCCTGTGTTACACCCTTTGGCAGGGTGATGACCACGGTGTGTACCCTCTCGCGGTAACGCCGCAGACCGGTTTTATACTTGCGGTCAAAGGCCGGGTTATCGCGCGGGTTGTCTCCGCTAAAACGGAAGCGGCACGCCTTGGTGATGTCAGGGTTATGCTCCGCGTGCCCCCCAAAGGGCAGGTACGTAAACAGCAGCACCAGCAGTGCTGCCATGGCCAACTGTCGTCTGTGCGGGTCCAACGCGACCTCCGACCCATTTTTTTCGTGCTTCATTCGGGCACAGGGATTATAGCATAGAATAGGCGCCCGACAAGAATGCGGGCGCCCAGTAGGTACGGTTTCTGCGCTGTGCGCTACTTTAGCATGGGTTTGAGGTACTGCCCGGTATAGCTTTCCTTTACCTTGGCAACCTGCTCCGGCGTGCCCTGCGCCACAATGGTGCCGCCGCCGTCACCGCCCTCCGGGCCCAGGTCGATGATATAGTCCGCTGTTTTCAGCACGTCCAGGTTATGCTCAATCACCAACACGGTGTTGCCCTGGTCCGCCAGCTGCTGCAGCACGCGAATCAACCTGCCCACATCATCCATATGCAGGCCGGTGGTCGGCTCGTCAAGCAATATGATGGTTTTGCCCGTGGCGCGGCGGCTGTGCCGGGGGCGGTACTGCCCTGGCCGCAGGGCC
>CAYFSN010000048.1:0-1474 GCA_964345845.1 uncultured Christensenella sp. | reverse complement strand
GTGGCGCGGCGGCTGAGCTCGGTGGCCAGCTTCACCCGCTGGGCTTCGCCGCCCGACAGCGTGGTGCTGGACTGCCCAAGACGCATGTATGCCAGGCCTACGTCGTACAGCGTTTGCAGTTTGGGCAGAATGCGGGGGTGGTTTTCAAAGAAGCGCAGCGCTTCTTCCACCGTCATGTCCAGGACGTCCGCGATGTTCTTGTGCTTGTAGCGCACCTCCAGGGTTTCCCGGTTGTAGCGCTTGCCGTGGCACACCTCGCAGGGCACGTACAGGTCGGCCATGAAGTGCATCTCAATCTTTATCAGCCCATCGCCCGCGCAGTTTTCGCAGCGCCCGCCCTTCACGTTAAAGGAAAAGCGCCCTTCCTTAAAGCCCCGTGCTTTGGCCTCGTTGGTTTGCGCGTACACTTGGCGAATCAAATCAAACAGGCCGGTGTAGGTGGCCGGGTTGCTGCGGGGTGTGCGCCCAATAGGGCTTTGGTCGATGTTGATAATTTTGTCCAGCTGCTCTAGCCCCTCGATGCCGTCATGCTGTCCCGGCCGGGTGCGGGCGCGATTTAGGTCACGCGCCAGCGCCTTGTAAACAATTTCGTTCACCAGGCTGCTCTTGCCGGAGCCGGACACCCCGCTCACACAGCACAGCACCCCAAGCGGCAGCTTCACCGTCAGGTTTTTCAGGTTGTGCTCCCTGGCGCCCTTTACGGTGAGCCAGCCTTTGGGCTTGCGCCGCTTCGCGGGCATGGGAATACGCATCTCCCCCGACAAGTAGGCCCCCGTAATGGAACCGTTGGTGTTCATTACATCCTGCAGGGTGCCCTGTGCCACCACATGGCCGCCGTGCTCCCCTGCGCCCGGGCCAATGTCCACCAGGTGGTCGGCCGCGCGCAGGGTATCTTCGTCATGCTCCACCACAATCAGGGTGTTGCCCAAGTCGCGCAGTTCCTTCAGGGTGCCCAGCAGTTTGGCGTTATCCCGCTGGTGCAGGCCGATGGACGGTTCATCAAGAATGTACAGCACGCCCACCAGGCGAGAGCCAATCTGGCTTGCCAGGCGGATGCGCTGCGCTTCTCCGCCCGACAGCGTGGCAGCGCCCCGTGCCAGGGTCAGGTAACTGAGCCCGACATTCTGCAAGAAGTGCAGCCTGTCCAGGGCTTCCTTCAGTATCTGCCTGGCGATGGTCTGCTGGTTCTCGCTTAACTCCAGCCCTTCCAAAAAGGCCTGCGCCTTTGTGAGGTTCATCTGCGTCAGGGTCATGATGTCAAGCCCGCCCACGGTCACCGCCAGGGATTCTGGCTTTAGGCGCTGGCCATTGCAGGCGGTGCACGGCTCTTCGCGCATCAGCTCTTCATAACTGCTGCGGGCGCCCTCGCTGCCGGTCTCCCGGTAGCGCCGCTCCATGGTGGGCACCAGCCCCTCCCACCCCACATTCCAGGTGCCGGTGCCGGTGGGACTTTGATACTTCACGGGAATCTTCT
>CAYFSN010000047.1:0-15617 GCA_964345845.1 uncultured Christensenella sp. | reverse complement strand
CCATGAAGGAATCCCTTGAATACTCAAGGGATTTTTCATTTTTTGTTCACACAAAAATGGGACAGCGGTTTTACTGCTGTCCCAAGGTGGTTTCTCTTATAGTTTTCCGCCGCGGCCTCCGTAGGAGTTCCCGCTGCTGCTGCGGAAACTGCCGCCGCTGCTTCGTCCGCCGCCACCACCGCCAGACTTGGGCTCCTGTATGCGGGTGCGGGTAACCGTTTGATAAAGGAAGATGTCGCTGCTGTCGTGCAGGTTCAGGGAGCCGCGTACCGCGTATCCATCGGCGCTGCGCTGTGGTTTGGCGATGAGCAGCTTGCTTTTCATGTAGAGCGCGACAAACAGACCAATCACCAGGCCGCCTATCAACATGAATGGCAGCAGTTCCGCTGATTGCTGAATGGACTGCGCAAGGCTGGGCGCCTGAACCTTTGTACCGAGGGTAACCGTGCCGTCCTCACCGATTATGGCGAAGCGGGCAAGGCGATTCTCTACATAATCCAGGTAAGCGTTCATGGCATTGTAGTAGTTGCGCGTAGAGAGATGCGGCCGCAAAACTTCGTCCAGGTCATCAGCACCCAAATCGCTGAAGATGCGTTGGCCCTTTCCGCGTGTGGCTTCAAAGTACTCTCCCAGGTCAAAGTTGAAGGAGAATATCAGCCCATTGGGGTATGCGGAGTAGCTGCGAAAGTCGTCATAGAAGTCCGCCGCGTACATCCGCGCGCTTTTGCCACGGGAATCATTGGTCGTCACAATGACGGTATCAAAGCCGTACTTTTCGTAGATTTTCTGCATGCGCGTTTCCAGCGTCTGAATGTGATTTGCTGTAAAGGTGCCGGCCTGGTCGGCGACATGGCGCAGGGTTTCTGCACATGCGGTGCTTGTCAGCAGCAGCAGGATGGCAAATATGGCGATGAGGCGCTTCATGACATCACCCCCATTCGAATGGCGATGGTGACCCCGATGAACGCTGCGGCGGCCACCGCAGCGCCGATGCCCGCCATCCAGCCAAAGAACTTTGGCTTGCTCCAGGGGATATCACAGGTGAGTTCCCCGGTTTGACCGTTGATGGCGAAGGTATATAGCTTGTCTTCTTTTTTGGTTGTGATAATCCAGATGGGGAACAGCGCTGGGGTACTTACACCAACGTCAATGTTAATCTGCTTGCTTCTGGTAGATACGCTGTTGTAGCCGCTGACGGTTGCGCGCAGTGTTGCTTCAGTGGCGTAGTCGATGCGTTCATTGGCGCGGCGCTTGGACTCATCCGGTGTGATGCCGGCCCGGTCCGCCATTGCGCCGGATAGCGTTTCAGGCGAGAACGCTATCGCCTGATCCATGTTGTAAGGCTCCAGTGTTTCGGTGATGTCATTGTCCACCAGGGCGCTGGCGTCGACGGGCAGGTTTCTGAAGTCCAGCGTTCCGGCGCGGCGAATCATGAAATGCCGCGTGGTGGTAACCATGTACTGTCCCTGCCGCATGGAGGAAACGCGGGTACCCTGAAAGGTCATGCGCCCATCAGCGCGGCAGGTAAACAGCCAGAAGGGGACATACAGCTGGCGGATTTCCTCGATTTGGTTTTTGCCTTTCAGGAACAGGTTGGGGATTAACTTGCGTCCCTTGAAGTAGCTGTGGAACATGTTTTCCGCCTGGTCTTTTTTGATTAGAAACGGAATGATGTGTTCTGGCCGGGTGCCGGGCGTAAACTGCGCGGGTATGATGGAAGGGCTGCCGCAAAAAGCGCAGTTGGTGGCCACTGTGGTTTCATCGGTGAGCAGTTGCGCGCCGCAGGAACTGCATTGGAAGGTCTGCGTACGCGCCGCTTCTTCGGTGGTAAAGTCGCGGTCGCGCATCTGCCAGCCGGACCCCTGCCTGGCCGCATCCTCCCGTTCGATTTCGTTAACCTGGCGAACGGCTTCGCCTGTGAAACTATTACCACAGGAGCCGCAGGTGAGCATCTGCTGATCGCCCTGATAAATCAGGGGAGCAGCGCAGGTCGGGCATTTGTATGTAAGCGTGCTCATGACGTGCCTCCTTTGATTATCTGTGCCTATCTTACAATGAACGCTGTGGTTTGTAAACGGGTACATCGTTGATACAAGCTGCGCTTGCGAAGTGTTGACAGGCATGGTAAGATATAGATGGTCAAAGAAGGTCAGCGAACCGTTTGACCGGAAGGCGGTTTAACATGAGACTGAGTGATACCATCGAGGCTTTCATCAAAGTGATGCTGAGCCAAGAGGAGCAAGAGGTCGAACTAAAACGCAATGAACTTGCGGAGTATTTTCGCTGCGCGCCTTCGCAAATCAACTATGTACTGTCAACACGCTTTACGCCTGACCATGGCTACGTCATTGAGTCTAGGCGCGGCGGCGGCGGTTGCATCCGCATTGTGCGGCTGCAGCACGAAGAGGGAGAGTATTTGAACTATCTGGTAAACGAACGCATCGGCGACAGCATCGACCAGAAGGCAGCGCAGATATTACTGGGCAGGCTGGCGGAAGATGGCAACGTCACCCGCGACGAGGCGAAACTGATGTATTCGGCAATAACCAGTGAAGCGCTTTCGGTGCCCATCCCCGAAAAGCTGAAGAACGCTGTGCGGGCGAAAATTCTAAGAAACATGCTGCTGATGGTGGCACGCCGCGCGCAAGGATAGTGGAGGTAAGTATGCTTTGTGATGGATGCAAGAAAAATGAAGCGAACATTGTGCTTCATATGATGACAAACGGGGAAGTGGCGACACGCTCCCTGTGCTCAGACTGCGCACAAAAGGCGCATGTAGAAATGACCAGGGCTTTCACCACCATGGGTATGCGGCTGGAAGGCCTGCAAGGCATGATTGATAAAGCGCAGGAAGAGCGCGACAGCATCCCCCGGATGATGTGCAGCAACTGCCGTACGGCCTATAACGACATAGGTTACGACACCGTGTTTGGTTGCCCTCGCTGCTATGCTGCCTTTCACCAACAAGTGGTTGGCTATTTGACGCCGCTGAAACCCTTGGAGCAAACGACGGAAGCGGTGCCTGACACCTTTCCCGTACCGGCCGTACCTAGTATGGAGGAATTAGAGAGCCGCTTGTCTGATGCGCTTCAGGTAGAAGACTACGAGCATGCGGCGTTGATAAGGGACCAGTTAAGCGAGCAACGGGCTGCCAGGGAGCGTGCAGATGACTGAGACACGCCTGGGCGCGCAGGTTGTTCTGCGCCGTAACTTTGGGGACCAGCCTTTTGTCAGCACCATGTTGGACGCTGACAAGGTAGCTTGCACCCAGCGCATTGCCAAAGCACTGGATGCCCTGCAAAGCCGCTGGACATTCTACCCGGTTCGGGAATTGTCCAAGGGTGACCTGGCACCGCTTGCCGCCCGCAATATGCTGACAGAACAGGTGTGGAAAACGCCTGAGGCAGGGCTGTTTGTACGGGAAGATCAGTTGGCGTTGGTGCTTTCAAATGTGGAGGACCATGTGCAAGTTCGCGTGGCCGTACAGGGGGACGCGCAAGAGGAAGCCATTCGCGAAGCGAAAAGTATCATGGCCCACATTGGTGAGGAATGGCCCTTCGCGCAAGATGAGCAATTAGGCTGGCTTACGGCCCGGCCGGTGTTGGCCGGCAGCGGTACACAGATTGTGACGCATCTGCATCTACCCATGCTTAGCATGATGCAGCAGATTAGGGGTATTACCAGAACCTTGGGGGACAAACAGTTGTTTGAGCTTTCCAATGCACCCGGTCAGGATGACAAGAACCCAGGCGCGCTGTATGCCCTCAGCAGCATGTTTAACGCTTATGGCGGTACAGCGAAACTGGCGGAAGCCGCGGAAAACCAAACGCAGGAGATTGAGAAGCGAGAAGAAAACCTGCGGAGCAAGATTCTGGGGCGAGCCATTCGCTCCACCTATGTGGATCAGGTATGGCGGGCTTACGGCACCCTGAAATACGCCCGCCGGCTGACGGAACAGGAGTTTCTTGGCCTGTGGAGCAAGCTTCGCTTGGGCGTACTGGCCGGGCTTATTCCCGTACCCATTGAAACCGTAAATAACTTGCTTGAGAAAGCAAGCCGGACTGCTCTTCATGAACTGATGGACGGCACCCGGGACGAACATGCACTGCACTTTATCCGCGCTGATGTTGTGCGCGCGGAATTAGACGGAGGACAATAATGGCAATCTTTGGAAAATTTGATGAAAGGGCGCGCCGCGCGATTGACGCTGCACGCGGCAGCGCCATGAGCCTGCGGCAAAAAGTAATCGGTACCGAACACTTGCTGTGCGGTTTGCTGAAAGAATCGCGGGCGGATGCACCGGGTTTGCCCCGGAACCTGACCATCGCCAGCGTGCAGTATACCATCGCCCAGCTGACCAACCAGGAGGCTGTGGCGCCGCAAATGCTGGAGCTGTCCCCGCGCATGAAAAAAGCGCTGGAAGACGGTGTGATGGAAGCACAGCGGCTGGGTAACGCCAGTGTTACGCCGGCGCACCTGTGGCTGGCAATGCTAAATATGGAAGACTCTACCGCGGTGCGTGTACTGAACATACTGGGCTGCGATGTGGAGAGAATCAGGCAAAGCGTCATTGATGCGCTGGCAGCGCCTGAAGGAAGAGAAGAGGGCGAGCCGGATAGCATTCTCGCTAAGTTTAGCCGTGACTTGACCGAAATGGCCAAAGAAGGGAAGATAGACCCCGTTGTGGGCCGTGAGCGGGAGATTGAGCGCATTGTACAAATCCTCTCCCGTAGGACCAAGAACAACCCCGTGCTGATTGGTGAACCGGGCGTCGGCAAAAGTGCCGTGGCTGAAGGCCTGGCGCAGCGCATTGTGCATGGCACCATTCCGGAAATGCTGCAGGGTAAGCGCTTGATATCACTGGACATTGGCTCACTTGTGGCGGGCACCAAGTACCGGGGTGAGTTTGAAGAGCGCATGAAGGGCATTATTGACGAACTGCGGGATAACCGCGATGTCATTTTGTTCATTGATGAACTGCAAAACATCGTTGGCGCCGGCAAAGCGGAGGGCAGCATTGATGCGGCCGGCATCCTGAAGCCTGCGCTGGCCAGAGGCGAGCTGCAGTGCATTGGCGCTACCACCTTAAGCGACTACAGAAAACACATTGAGAAAGACGCGGCACTCAGCCGCCGCTTCCAGCCGGTCATGGTGGAGCAGCCAAGCCTGGAGGATGCTCTTGATATCTTGAAGGGGCTGCGCGGGCGCTATGAAGAACACCACGGTGTTCGCATCCTGGATGAAGCGCTGGAGGCCGCTGTTCAACTGTCCGACCGCTATATCAACGATCGCTTCCTGCCGGACAAGGCAGTGGACTTGATGGATGAAGCGGCCTCGCGGGTGCGCATTCGGCAAACGGCGGTGACGCTGGACCTGAGCCAAGAAGAAGAGCAGCTAAAGCAACTGAAACAGCAAAAACTGAGTGCCATAGAAGCGCAGGACTATGAAAAGGCAGCGGATTACCGCGACCAGGAACGCAAGCTGCGCCAGCAGATGGAAGACAAGCGCGACGCCTTCAAACGAGAGCGCAAAGAACATAAAGCTAATGTGGTGGAGGAGGACATCGCTCAGGTGGTGGCCGGCTGGACCGGTATCCCCGTACAGCGCATGACCATGGCGGAGGGAGAGAAACTGCTGAAACTGGAAGACACCCTGCATAAGCGGGTCATTGGTCAGGAGGAAGCGGTTGGCGCGGTCAGCCGCGCCATACGCAGGGCGCGCGCGGGCCTTCAGGATCCCAAACGGCCGCTGGGTTCGTTCATTTTCCTGGGCCCCACCGGTGTCGGGAAAACCGAACTGTGCCGGGCACTGGGTGAAGCCATGTTTGGCGATGAGGATGCGCTTATCCGTCTGGACATGAGTGAGTACATGGAGAAGCACACCGTCAGCCGCATGGTGGGCAGCCCGCCGGGATATGTGGGCTTTGAAGAAGGCGGACAGCTGACCGAAGCCGTGCGCCGCAAGCCGTACAGTGTGGTGCTGTTTGATGAGATTGAGAAGGCGCATCCGGATGTGTTTAACATGCTGCTGCAGATTCTGGAAGATGGCCGCTTAACGGACAACGTGGGCCGCGTAACCAGCTTCAAAAATTGCATCATCGTCATGACCAGCAACGCGGGTGCCCAGAGCATTACCGGGGGCAAAACCCTGGGCTTTGGCGGCACCACGGAAAAGCAACTGGCTTTTGACGAGATGAAGGGCCGCATCATGGACGAAATCAAGCGCGTTTTCCGGCCTGAATTCATCAACCGTGTGGATGAGCTGATTGTGTTCCATGCACTAACGCAAGAGAACATCCAGGCCATCGCCAGGCTGATGGTTAATACTGTTGCCAAGCGCATGCTGGACAGCGGCATCGAAGTAAGCTTTAGCGACGACGCTGTGCGCTTGCTGGCGGAAAAGGGATATGACCCGCAGTTTGGCGCACGCCCCTTGCGCCGTGTCATTCAGCGGCAGATTGAAGACGCGCTGAGTGAAGACCTGCTGAGCGGCAGACTAAAGGCAGGGGACAGTATCATTGGGACTGCTAAGGGTGACAGCCTTGTCTTTGACAAGGTAGAACCCACGCCGGAGTTACTGCCGGCAGCGACAGTTTAATCGTTTATCCAAACAACGGCCGCTTGCCTTTAGCAGGCGGCCGTTTTGCTTGACCCTGTTTACGCGCCGTCCTATAATGACAGGGCTTATTGGCAAGGAGGTACTTATGTCAGCGCCCAAGACGTTTTACGTTACCACCCCTATCTACTATCCCAGCGGGAACATGCATATTGGCCACACCTATACCACGGTGGCGGCTGATACGATTGCCCGCTTTAAGAAGATGACCGGCTACAAGACGTATTTTCTGACCGGAACGGACGAGCACGGCGAAAAAATTGAGCGCAATGCGCGAAACGCCGAGATGGAGCCGAAGGCTTTCATTGACGGCATTGTAGCGGACACCAAAAAGCTCTGGCAGCTGATGAACATTGAGTATGATGACTTCATTCGGACGACAGATGAACGGCATGTAAAGTCTGTTCAGAAAATATTCCGTCAGCTGTATGAGCAGGGTGACATCTACAAAAGCGAGTACGAGGGCCAGTATTGCGTGCCGTGTGAAGCGTTCTGGACGGCCTCACAAATCAAAGAAGGCAACCTGTGCCCGGACTGCGAGCGGCCCACCGAGTTGGTAAAGGAAGAGAGTTACTTCTTCCGCATGAGCAAATACCAGGATTGGCTCATCAACCACATCGAAACGCATCCTGAGTTTATTCAGCCGCAGAGCCGGGCCAATGAAATGCTGCAAAACTTCCTGCGGCCTGGTTTGCAGGATTTATCTGTCAGCCGCACATCCTTTCGATGGGGTGTTCCGGTGGACTTTGACCCGGGCCATGTGGTGTATGTGTGGATTGACGCGCTAAGCAACTACATCACGGCACTGGGCTATGGCGCGGATAACGATGAGCTGTTCAAGACCTTCTGGCCTGCGCAGGTACACCTGGTCGGCAAGGAGATTGTTCGCTTTCACACCATTTACTGGCCCATCCTGCTGCACGCGCTGGGGCTGCCGCTGCCTAAGCAGATATTTGCCCATGGCTGGCTGCTGTTTGGCGGAGATAAAATGAGCAAATCAAAAGGCAACGTGGAGTATGCCGAACCAGTGGTGGAGCGCTACGGCGCGGACGCGCTGCGCTACTACCTCATGCGGGAAATGCCCTTTGGTGCCGACGGCAACTACACGAACGAGGCATTCTTAACTCGCATGAACGCCGACCTGGCCAATGACCTGGGCAACCTGGTCAGCCGCACGGTGGCGATGATTGAGAAGTACTTTGGTGGCGTTGTTCCCGAACCTCAGGAATACATGGAGCTTGACCGGGCACTCATTGCCCAGGCGACCGCACTGCCTGGAAAGGTGGAGAAGGTGATGGATAGTCTGCAGTTCTCCCAAGCGCTGCAGGAGATTTGGCACCTCATCGGTGAAAGCAATCGCTACATCGACCAGACCCAGCCGTGGATACTGGGGCGTGAAGGTGGCGACCATGAGCGCCTGAAAACAGTGATGTATGTGCTGGCTGAGTGCATTCGCTTTGCGGCGGTGCTGATAGGCCCCGTCATGCCGTCAACACCTGAGCGCATCTATGAGCAACTGGGCGTGGATGAGGATAGCCAAAAGAGCTGGGCATCCCTTGAGGCCTTTGGCGGGCTAAAAGCTGGCGCCAAAGTCAAAAAAGGCGAGGCCATCTTCCCCAGAGTGGATGTGAAAAAGGAGTTGGAGGAGTTGACTGCAGCTGAAGCCCAGACGCAACAGCAGAAGGAAGCGCCGGCAGAAGAGGTTGCGCCGTCCAAGCCCACCATCACCATTGATGACTTTGACAAGCTGGATCTTCGTGTCGCGACAGTGCTCAATTGTGAGAAACTGCCAAAGAGCGACAAGCTGCTCAAGTTTTCCTTGCAGGTGGGGGAGGAGACGCGCACGGTATTGTCCGGCATTGCGCAGCACTACCAGCCGGAGGATTTGGTGGGCAAGCAAGTTGTTCTGCTATGCAACCTTGCGCCCAGAAAAATCAGAGGGGTCGAGTCCCAGGGAATGATTCTCAGCGCTGCGGAAGCGGGCGACAAATTGCTCAGCCTGCTCACGGTGGAGCGGCCGGTGTCCCATGGAAGTGAAATCAGCTGATGAACGGGCTGTTTGACTCTCATTGTCATCTGGACGATGCCCGCTTTGATGAAGACAGGGACCAACTAATCCAAGCCTTGCCCACGCAAGGCTTGGATTATTGCATCAGCGTTGGCAGTGACCTGCAAAGTTCCCTTCAAAATACTGAACTTGCTGCCAAGTACAACCACGTTTATGCGGCATGCGGCATTCATCCACATGTGGTCAAGGACGCACCAAGTGATTGGCGCCAGCAGCTGACAGAAATGCTGCGAAAGCCCAAAGTGGTTGCCCTGGGCGAAATCGGGCTCGATTACTACTATGACCATTCACCCCGGGCGCTGCAAAAGGAGTTCATGACCCGGCAGATGGATTTGGCGCTGGAGCATGACTTACCGGTGATTATTCATGTGCGGGATGCCCATGGTGATACCATCGACCTGCTGAGGGAGCGCGCCGGCCGCCACGCTGGTGGGGTCATTCACTGCTACTCCGGCAGCGCGGAGAGCGTGCGCGAGTACATTTCGCTCGGGTTCATGATTTCGTTTGCTGGCTCGGTTACTTTTAAAACGGCGCACAAACTGCGTGATGCGGCCAAGGTGGTCCCGTTGGACAGTCTGCTGATAGAGACGGACAGCCCGTACCTTACGCCTGTCCCTTTCAGGGGCCGCCGAAACGACCCAGCCAAGGCGCGGCATGTATGTGAGGTGCTTGCTGGCATACGGGACATGGAACCGCAGCAAGTGGCGGACTTGACGAGGGAAAACGCCATGCGGCTGTTCAGAATCAAGGAACAGCTATAGCACCAGCGTCTGTTTCGTTTTTGTGTCGACTTTGTGAAGCATGTGTATGAATGGCTACCCGAAATCTTCCAATCTATGCTATAATGTTTGCTGCGCCTAACGGCGCAGGGAGGTAGTGTGCAGCAGACCATTATCCTGGCCAGCGGGTCACCGCGCCGCGTTGAACTCATGCGGCAAATCGGTCTGCCGATTGAAGCGGTACCAGTTGATGTGGATGAACAGCTTCAAGGTGAGCCTGCCGCGGTTGTTCGAGCCCTGGCGCTGCGCAAGGCGCAGGCGACTTACGAGCGCTTCCCTGACCGGTACATCCTGGCGGCGGATACCTTGGTGCACATTGATGGGCGTACCCTTGGAAAGCCCCATAACGCGGAGGAAGCCAAGGAAATGCTGCGCATGCTGTCCGGCAAACGGCACGAGGTGCACACCGGGGTGTGCTTGCTGAAGGGCAAGCAATCCTACGCGCAAAGCGTGTGCACCATGGTGCAGTTCACTCAGCTAAGTGAACAGGACATCACCGCCTATGTGAACACGGGTGAGCCCATGGACAAGGCGGGTGCCTACGCAGTACAGGGCATCGGCGGCATGTTTGTGCAGGAGATTCACGGCAGCCCCTCCAATGTCATTGGGTTGCCGCTCCATACGGTGCGGCAGTTGTTGCTGCAAGCCGGTTACTATGAAGTATGAAATGGACTTTGGTGTATGGCGATAATTGCACCGGATTTAGGCATTGATTTGGGGACCAGCAACACGCTGGTCTATGTACGCAGAAAAGGCATTGTTATCAATGAACCGACATTGCTGATTGTTTCTGGTTCCGCCAGACGCACCATCAAGTCCATCGGCCAGGATGCCAAAGTATTGGTAGGAAGAACCACCGGCGGCGATGTGGCCGTGCGTCCGCTCCAGGACGGCACCATCAAGGAATACGACATGACTGAGTCTATTTTGCGGTACTTTATCCGCAAAGCCATCGGCGTGTCGCACTTGGTGAAGCCGCGCGCCTTTATCACGGTGCCTTGCAGAATTTCGGCTGTGGAAAAGCGCGTGGTGCGCGAGGCGGCTCTGGCTGCGGGCATTCGCCGCAATGCCATTCATCTCATCGAAAAACCCTTTGCCTCGGCCTTTGGTTCGGGGTTGCCGGTTTTCCAGCCGGAGGGGTCCATGGTGGTGGACATTGGCGGTGGTACCACAGAGGTGGCCATCATCTCCATTGGCGGCATTGTGGCGTCCAAGTCCATCATGACCGGCGGCATCAAGATGGATGAAGCCGTTATCAACTACATTAAGCACAACTTCAACATGCTTATTGGTGACCGCATGGCAGAGGACATCAAGATTGACTGGGGTTCCGCGCTGCCCATCAAGGAAGACCGCAAGGTGATGATACGCGGCCGGGACATGATTACGGGCCTGCCGCAGACGGCGGAGGTATCCGCCGGCAAAATCTATGAGGCGCTGCATGCACCCTGCCGACAGATATTGCAGGCCATTCGCGAGGTGCTGGACAAGGCACCGCCAGAATTGGCAGGGGATATTCTGCGCAAAGGCATCTACCTGATGGGCGGCGGCTCGCAGTTATACGGCATTGACCGCTACCTGGCCAATGAACTGGGCTTGCCTGTACTGCTGGCCAAGGACGCCATGCTTTGTGCGGCGACCGGGGTGGGGAACCTCGCCGAGAATGCGAACCTGCTGCACCGAATTGGCCGCTCTACCTTTATGCGTGAAGAGAACGAATGACTAAACTCCGGAGAAAAAGCAAGCAACGCGAAGAAAAGAAGAAACTTCGCGAACAAAGCGGGGCTGAACGCCAGCGCACGTTGCTTCGCCTTGCCGGAATGGGCATCGTGGTGGTGCTGCTTGGCATTATCGTGATGATGATTGCGTCCCAGTTTTACCCCGAGATGGCGTTGCTGGACGCGCCGCGCAAGTTTGTTTCCCGGGTGATTACACCGGTACAAAGTGCGTTTTCCTCAGCAACCGACGGCGTGGCGGGTTACCTGCGCAGGCTGAAACTGCGCAGCAACCTGGAGCATGAGTACGAACAGCTGCTGGCGCGGTTGGAGGAAATGACGGACAGAACCATGCTGTACGAGGCGAACCTGTATCAACTGCAGGAATACGCCGACCTGGATGACGAAATGCGCCGCAACCAGCAGTTGGATGGCATCAAGGCAAACATCATTGGCCGCGACACCAGCAACTATACCTTCACGCTGACCATTGATGCTGGCACAGACCAAGGCATTGACCGTGCCATGGCGGTGGTGTACAACGGCGCCTTGGTGGGCTACATAGACTCTGTAGAGAAAAACAGCGCCACCGTTCGCGCCATTGTAGACACGAACGCATCAGTGAATGCCCTCATTGAATCCAGCCGGGATCAGGGGCAGATATCGGGCACCCTGGCAATCGACGGTACTTATGCGTGCCGTATGTACTATCTCACCTATACCACCCTGCCGCGTCCCGGCGACCGCGTGGTGACCAGCGGTGTTGGACTGGAGTTTATCAAAGGCATCCCCATTGGCCATGTGCGCGAAAGCACCCGCGGCCAGGAGGACAGCAAGCAGTTCATCGTGGTGGAACCCATTGTAGACTTCAACCACTTGGAGTATGTGGTGGTGTTCCGATATAGGCCGCTGTACCCTGAGCCAGCGGAGGAAAGGGGAACGCAAGTATCCTCTACCCATGTGCCGCTGCCATCCATTCAGCCTGTTCCTACCTTTATAGGGCAACCTGAGCCGGTGCTGACGCCGGGGCCCGACGGCGCCATCCCTGACCCAAGCCAGGAGACGCCGGAGCCATCGCCTACGGTCAGCCCCACGCCGCGGGCAACCGAGGACCCGAATGCCACACCCCGTCCGGAAAACTTTGCGTACAATGTTAAGCCGGTGGTGCTTGGCACGCCGACACCAGAGCCCTCACCGACGCCCGACCCAACACCGGAACCGGCGCCCACATTCTCTGTGGAGCAGCAGACGGTGGAGGAAGATGAGTGAGCGCCGTGGCAATGAGGTTGCAGGCGTACATGCGGGCTATCATCAACTTGTTAAAGGTAGCCTTCCTGGTGCTGTTCAGCTACTTGCTGCAGGTCAGCGTGGTGCCGCACCTGAAAACTGCCGATGTGATGCCAAACTTGCTGATGGTGTGCATCGCGGTGCTGACGGTATCCCGCGGCAAAAAGTACGCATTTGCTTCTGGTGCGGTCTTCGGCATATTGCTTGAAACCATGGCCAGCAACCTGCGGCTGTTTAACCTGCTGATGTACCCGGCTTTGGCGTTGTTGTGCGCACAGATTTTTGCGGACATGAGCGAGCTGAAAAGAGAACTGCTGCGCATTCGCATTGCCCAGCGGCAAGCCGACAGAGGCACAGCACCCATCGCCAAGCCCTATCGGCGCAGGCGTTTTGTGATTCGCTTTCGCCGGACCACGGCAGACGACTTGGACCCGCATCTGCGCACGCTGCTGAATGCGCTGATGTTAACAGCGCTGTATGAAGGCATCATGATTATTTACATCGCGCTGGAAGGTGTCAGCCCTACCTGGGGGCATCTGGGCCGCTTGTTTAGAACGCTGCTGTATACCGCGGCCGCAAGTACGCTGATGTTCCCAGCCCGTGCGTTCCTGAACATGTACCGCTTTCGCCGAAAAGGCAAGCGCGGTGAGGAACACCTGGGAGACGCAGTTAATATCAGTGACCGCGATTTGCGCGAAATTGCCCTGGAACCAGACCTGCCACAAATACGCGGTGATGGATCAGTGCTGGTGAAAACAATACACGACGACCCCTCAACCGATGAGCAAGAAGAAACTGATGATGAAACCGTGGCTGTTCAGGAGAAGCAAACGGAGGACGCTGACAAGCCGACCGACATTGATGTAGTTGCCCCCGTGCCCGACACCGATAAGGAGACCCCAAATGAAGTTTGAAAAGAGGATTAGCAGACGCTTCACGCTATTTGGCCTGATGGTCATGGTGTTGTTTGCGGTGCTTGTAGGCGGGCTTTATCGCCTGCAAATCAGCAACGCGGACCAATACCAGTCCTCTGTTGAGAACCAGCGCGTCAAAACCCTGCGGCTAACCGGTCAGCGCGGCATGATTACGGATGCTGATTCCGTTGTACTGGCAATGAGTGAGCCCATGTACAACATCACCTTTTACCGCACCAACCGTGAACGCAACTTTGGCGAATTCAGCCAGGCAATCAAAGAAACCCTGGACATTATTGAGCGGCATGAAGGCGAATTGGCTATTCGACCTGTGTTTAAAAAGAACCTTGAAACAGGCGAGTGGGAATTCGACTTTGGCTCTGGCGTCACCGAGCGTACATTGGAAATACGTGAGCGGCAGTGGCGTGACAACCATCAGCTAACTGAAGCCAGGTATCCCACGGCGCAGTCCTGCTATGACTATTTGCTGACCCACTTCCAGGTGAAGGACTTGGGCTATGATGAGGAAACCAACCTGAAAATCGTCACCGTGCATTCGGAGATGATTATGAACATCTACCTGTCGGTGCCCATTGTCATCGCAAAGGATGTACCCTTTACCGCTGTCAGCGAAGTCGTTGGCCGCACCATGGTGCTGCCGGGCATGGACATTGAGGTAGGGGAAAAGCGCGTATACCCCCGCAACACCATGGCGTCGCACGTCATTGGCTATGTGGGCCCCATTGCGGACCGCGATAACTACGCAACGGAGCTTAAGCCCCTTGGCTATGCTTTGAACGACACCATTGGTAAAGACGGCATTGAAAAGAGCATGGAGAACTGGCTGACGCCCAACATATCCAGCCGGGCTGGCCACCGCATCATGGAACGCGATAACAATGGCCGCCTGACTCGTGAAATCAGCTCGCAGGATCCGGTGAACGGCAACAATGTCAAGCTGACGCTGATTGGTAGCTATCAGATGGCAGCGGAGCGCGCCATCGCTGAAAACGTGAAGGAAACCCGCAGGGTACAAGAGCAGCGCATGTTTGAAGACCGTTGGCGGGAAACAAACCGTTTGAAGCTGGAAGAGCGTGACTTTGACAAGTACCCACTGAAACTGGCAGAGTCCGGCGCCATGATGGTGGTTGATGTCAACAGCGGGCGTGTCCTTGCTATGGCGCAGTACCCCAACTATGACTTGAACGCCATGGTGGCGGGGGGAAAGGCAACCGCCGATATCCTGCTGGATGAGCGCAATGTGCTTATTAACCATAATATACAAACGGCGACAGAACCCGGCTCCATTTTTAAGATGGTGCCCGCCATGGCAGCCCTAACGCACAAAGTGCTTGGCGTCACAGATATGATATCTGACGAAGGTTACTTTACGAAGTATACCCGCAATGAAGAGGAGGCGCCTACCTGTTGGATATCCCGCGGGCAGCGCAGCCGACATGCGAACTTGACCGTCATCGAAGGCATCTCCAACTCCTGCAACTACTTCTTCTACGAGATTACCAGCCGCCTCTATGGCGAAACCGGAAGTAACCTGCTGTACAAGTACGCCGCCCAAATGGGGTTGACCACCCGCACCGGCATCCAGTTGCCGGGTGAAAAGCGCAGCATTGTGGGCAATCAAACCTCGCTATACGACCCCACCGTATCCATTGCGGAGCAGGAAACCTTCCAACCCATGCTGGTAGCGGCGTCGATCAAGGAGCACTTGAAGGCGGTCGGTTCCAGTTATGGCATTGAGTACGATGATGTGCGGCTGGATACCTGCATCAAACAGCTGATGGACATGGCGCTGAACACCCACTCGGACAACTGGGCGGACGCCATGCGCCCGATACTGATGGCTGAGCTGAACATGACCCGGGACATGGTATGGAAACAGGCCACCATCGGAGACATCTGGGTGTATCTGAACGACATCAAGTGGGGCGGCGGTCTGGAGGTCCAGATGGGCATCGGACAGACCATCACGGTGCTGACCCCGGCGGCTGTCTCCCGCTATGTAGCAAGCCTGGGCAATGGCGGTACCGTGTACAACCTGACCATCGTTGACTCTATCACATCGCCTGAAGGAGAGATCCTCAACCAATACCAGCCCAATGTGATGGGGCGTTTGGAGGATGCGTACCTATATCTGCCGTACATCAAAGAAGGCATGAAGGGCGTAGTTGACGACAGCACCGGCGGTACCGCGTACAGGCGGTACAACGGTTGGGCGCAG
>CAYFSN010000046.1:0-15715 GCA_964345845.1 uncultured Christensenella sp. | reverse complement strand
CCTACTTCCTGCACCGCTACCCGCACCAGTTCTCCGGCGGCCAGCGCCAGCGCATTGGCATCGCCCGCGCGCTGTCCCTCAGCCCCAAGTTTGTGGTTTGCGACGAAGCAGTTTCCGCGCTGGACGTGTCTATCCAATCGCAGATTATCAACCTGCTGCAGGAAATGAAAAACCGCGATAACCTGACATACCTGTTCATCACCCATGACTTGGCGGTGGTTAAGTACATCTCTGACCGCATTGCCGTCATGTACCTGGGCGTCATTGTGGAGTTGGCCAAAACGGCTGACATTTTCGCCTGCCCCATGCACCCCTACACCGAGGCGCTGCTCTCCGCCATTCCCACGGCTGACGAAAACGAAGCCCGCGAGCTGGTTGTGCTGGAAGGCGACATCCCCTCCCCCGTCAACCCGCCGCCTGGCTGCAAGTTCCACACGCGCTGCAAATACGCGACGGACATCTGCATGCATGTGGTGCCGGAACTGGAGGAAATCACCCCCGGACACCTGGTGGCCTGCCACCATCGCCTGGGCACAGTGTGTGAAGATGCGCTGCTGAACGAACAACCGGCAGTCGAGCTGCAGGCGGACACCGTAAAATGATTCTGCCCAAGAGCCTGAGACAAGCAGCAGAACTGCAAAAGGAGCGGCGCGCCGCAAGACGTGCAGAGGATATGCCTGAGGGCGGCCCTGACTTGGAGAAGGGCGATCTGAAGGCCATGATGATTTCAGCCCTGGTAGTATTCCTGCCTGTGGTACTGGGCATCATGCTGATTATGCTGCTGGTGATGGCGCTGTTCATCTGGCGGTAGCCGACACCAACACCTGAGCAAAGGAAAAGAGCAGCCTCGGCTGCTCTTTTCCTTTACACTGCATTGCGCTTTAACGCTTCTGCGGAATGACCTCTAGCCAGTACCCATCCGGGTCGGCGATGAAATAGATGCCCATGTCCTTGTTCTCGTACACAATGACACCCATTTCAGTATGCAGCGCGTGCGCGGCTTCAAAGTCGTCGGTCACAAATGCCAGGTGAATTTCGTTGTCGCCCAGGTCGTACTTGGGCTTGTCCCAGTCACGCAGCCAGGTTAACTCCAGTTTGTGGCTGCTACGGCCATCCTCCAGGAACACGATGGTGAACGCTTCCTGCTGGTTGCGCCGCACTTCCCGCAGCCCCAATGCTTCCTTGTAAAACGCCAGGGATTTGTCCAAATCAATTACGTTGATGTTGTTGTGCACAAAGGTGAAGGTGGGCTGCTCACTGGGCTCCTGTTCCGCTTCACGCTGCATGGTGGCGTATAGTTCGTTGACCAGCGCGCGCTCCTGGGGATCTAGGTCCGCGTATTCCTGCGCCAGGTTGCGCAGCTTGTCAGCCTTCTTGCGGACGTTGAAGTTAATTTCATTCTCGTCCAGGGCTTTGCGCACCTTGTCCACGGCGTCAGCGCCGGTTTCCTTCAGGGAGTGATAGGTCTTCTCCCCTGCTTCGGCCAGGTCATCAATGACGTCCTTGCCTTTTTCGGCGATGGTACCCGCTACTTCCTTGCCTTTGTCGGCGGCCCGCTGCACAGCGCCAAGGCCGGCCATCATCAGTTTTTTCAGTTTCATTTCTAAATCATCCATCAGTTTTCCTCCTCCTCAAAGTCCTTCATCAGGGGTATAGGTGTCTGTTGGTCTTCAATGCTTTCTACGTCTCTTAGTTTGCGTTCTATGGTGCGGGTTTTTCTGGTCGCTTCGTCAATGGTGTCGCTGGCCTGGCGCAGCCGCTGTTGTGTGCGCTCCAGAATGTCGCCAAACCGGCTAAACTCTGCCTTCACCACGCTGAGCAGCTGCCACACCTCGGCTGAGCGATGCTCAATGGCCAGGGTACGGAAACCCATCTGCAGCGAATTTAGCAGGGCGGAAAGCGTCGTTGGCCCAGCGACCACCACCCTGTGCTTGCGCTGCAGCCCCTCGACCAATCCAGGCACCTGCAGCACCTGCGCGTACAGGCCCTCGTTGGGCAGGTACATCAGCGCAAAGTCCACCGTAAAGGGCGGTACTATATATTTACCCGCAATACGCTGCCCTTCAACACGAATGGCCGCGCTCAGCCCCTGCAGGGCGGCGTCATACTCGCCGCGCTCCCCCGTTTCCTGGGAGGCTTGCAGCCGTTCATACGCCTCCATGGGAAACTTGGCGTCAATTGCCAGGTAGACCTTCTGCTCATCTTCCCGGCCGGGCAGCACGATGGCATACTCCACCCGCTCTGCGCTGTCGGGCCTGACGGCCGCGTTGCGCTCGTACTGGCTGGGTGTCAGCATTTCCTCCAGCAAGTTGCCCAGCTGCACCTCTCCCCAGGTTCCCCGGGTTTTTACATTGGTCAACACCCGCTTCAGGTCACCAACGCCAGCGGCCAGCGTCTTCATTTCGCCAAGGCCGGTATATACCTGCTCCAGCTGTTCAGACACCTGCTGAAAGCTCTCGCCCAGCCGCTTGTTCAGCGTGGTGTGCAGGTTTTCATCCACTGTTTTGCGCATCTCATCTAACTTCTGCGCGTTTTCCTGCTGCATGCGGGTGACGCCCTGGTACAGGGTCTCCCGCATGCGTTCTACTTTCTCGTCATTGGCGGTCAGCCTGTCATTGAGGGTGTTCGCCATGCTGCGCAAACGCTGCTCCTGGGTGTTGCCGGATTGGTCAAGCCGAAGCCCTAATGCATCCACGCGCTGTGCCGTGCTCTGGGCGCTGTCGTGCACCATGCTTTGCAGCAGGTTTAAGTCCCGCGCGCCATCGGCTAGTCGGCGGGTCTCCAGGTCCTGCAGCAACTGCTCTATATACTCAAGCGTCGTCTGCTCTAACTGTTCATTTCTAAGCTTTGCGGCTTGTTCGCTGCGCTGGTGGGCAACCAATAGCCAAATCAGCAATAGCAAACAGCTGGCCCCTAGGGCGACAAACACCCACTGCAGCTGTATGTCAGCCATGCGACATGCCTTTGCGCCAATGCTCGTAGCACAGGCCGATGTAGCGCACCTGCTGCTGGTTGTCTATCAGCACTTGCTCGCCTTCCTTGATGACACTGCCATCAGGCGCCACGCGGGTGTTCATGGTGGCTTTCTTGCCGCACCAGCACAGCCCGCCGTACACTTCCTCGATGACCTCCGCCAAACGCAGCAGTGCCGCGGACCCGGGAAAAAACTGCCCCCGGAAGTCCGTCTTCAGGCCATAGCAAAATATCTCCAGTTCGTCGGCCAAGTCTGCCAGGTCTTCCACCTGCTGCTCGGACAAAAACTGCGCCTCATCAACAAATACATACTGATAGGCGCTATGGGCGTTGCGTGCCGCAAGCCAGTATAACTGCTCCCGGATGTCGTGGTGGGGTTCCAGCACCAATTCTGCCTGCGCCTGAAGGCCCACACGGGAAAACACAGTATCCTGCCCGGCGCGGGTGTCGATGGCGGGCTTGATGAGCGCCACCTTCAGCCCCAGCTGCTGGTAATTGTAGCGCTGCATCAGCAGCTGCGCCGTCTTGGAGCTGCCCATCACCCCGTAAAAAAAGTGCAGCATTAGATTTCGCGCCTGCCTTCCATGGCCTTGGACAGGGTCACCTCATCGGCAAACTCCAGGTCACTGCCCACGGGCACGCCGTGCGCGATGCGGCTGACTGTTACGCCCAAAGGCTTAATCAGCCGCGCCAGATAGGCAGCGGTGGCCTCGCCTTCGATGTCCGGGTTGGTGGCGATGATGACTTCCTTCACAGTGTCATCCTGCAGCCGCAGCAGCAGTTCCTTGATGCGGATATCGGCCGGGCCGACGCCGTCCATGGGAGACAGCACGCCATGCAGCACGTGGTAGCGGCCCCGATAGTCGCGCATGCGTTCCATGGCGGCCACATCCCTGGGGTCACGCACCACGCAGATGCGGCTGTCTTCGCGGCGGGTATCCCCGCACACCTCGCACAGCGCATCCACCGCGTAGTTGCCGCAGACATCGCAAAAGCGAACCGCGCGCCGACCCTCTGTAAGGGCCCGCGCCAGTCCGTCCACGGCTTCCTGGGGCATGGAAACAATGTGATACGCTAACCGCTGAGCGGACTTGCGCCCAATGGAGGGCAGCTTCGCCAGCTCAGCGGCAATGTTGTCAATGGGTTTTAGTCCGCCGGTCATTTACAGCAAGCCGCCCATTCCGCCAGGCGCCATGGCTGCCATGGTCTGTTCGCGGGTTTCCTCGCCCAGCCTGAGCGCCTCATTCACCGCCGCGATAATCATGTCCTGCAGCATATCCACATCGTCAGGATCCACCGCTTCTGGGTTTATGGTAAGGGACAGCAGTTCCCGTTTGCCCGACACCTTGCAGGTCACCATGCCACCGCCCGCGGACGCCTCATATTCCTTGAGGTCCAGTTCTTCCTGGGCCTGCTGCATTTGCTCTTGTAACTTTTGCGCCTGGCGCATCAGCTGCTGCATGTTGCCGCCGCCGCCAAAGCCGCCAAATTGTCTGCCTTTTGCCATGATGGTGCTCCTTCCGATGGTGTGCTTTTATGCCGTGAGTATACCATAGTGGTACTGATAGGGTCAAAATACTACGCCTTGGTTTTCCGCTGATAGCGAATGGATGTTTCGGCCGCCGGACGCTCCTCCCCCTTGCGCGTGAAGCGCAGGGTTTCACCCGCCAACTCCAGCGTGCCGGTGCTGCCTCGTACCACTTTGTCGTTTAGCAGTTTTGTCGTCAGGGCAGGCGTCAAGCGGGGTCCGCCTGCACGCGACAGCCCGTCCTTCCACAGGGTGAAATTACATCCGGAGCGCCAGTCGCTGCAGCCGAAAGCCTTGGCGTTTTCCACAACCGCTTTTCCGCAAAGCGGGCATACTGTATTTGGCAGGGTCTTCACCGCTGCCCGTACCTTGCCGCCACGGCCTTTCACCTCACGCTCAAAGACGACATCCTTTTTCTCGTTAGCAGCGTAGGTAACCAGGAATGCCGTCAGCCGCCTGATGCCCTGCATAAAGCGCTCGGTGTCGCGCTCTTTCTTGGCGATTTGGTCCAGCGCCTGCTCCCACCGTCCCGTCATTTCCGGTGAGGCGATTTCCGGCGGCACCACATCGATGAGCTTTTCACCCTTATCTGTAGCGGTCAGGGCCCTGCCGCGCCGTTGTGCGTAGTTCACCTTAATCAGCCGCTCAATGATGCTGGCGCGCGTAGCCGGTGTACCAAGGCCGGAGCCCTTCATGGCATCGCGCAGTTCTTCGTCCTCCACCGCGCGTCCCGCGTGTTCCATAGCGGCCAGCAAGCTGGCATCCGTGTGGGGCGCGGGCGGCTTGGTGCTGTCCTTCTTTACAGAAGTGGCAAGCACTTGCCTCGCTTCACCCTGTCTGACAGGCGGGATGGCCTGCTCCCCATCCTCTTCCTTTTCTGATTGCCACACCTGTTTCCATCCGGGCTCCGTCACCACGCGCCCGGTGGTTTTGAACGCATGGTCTACAACCTGGGTTTCCACGCGGATGGCCTGGTACGTGTGCGCCGCGCAGAACGCGGCAATGAACCGCCGCACCACCAGTTCATACAGCGCTCGCTCGTCAGGCTTTAGTTTTGCCGGGTCCACGCTTTGGGGCGTGGGAATGATGGCGTGGTGGTCCGTTACCCTTTTGTCGTCATATATGCGGGGGCTGAAGGGCAGTTTGCCCTCCTTTCGCTGTATAAAGCGCAGTTCTTGAGAAAAGTGCGCTTCCAGCGCATCCATCGCCTTATACACCCGCGGCACCATGTCACGAGGCAAGTGACGGCTGTCCGTCCGCGGATAGGTGATGGCCTTGCGCTGCTCATAAAGCGCCTGTGCCGTTTTCAGCGTACGGTCCGCCGTAAAGCCCAGACGCTTGTTCGCCTCCCGCTGCAAGCTGGTCAGGTCAAACAAAGGCGGCGGCAACTCACGCTTGTCTTCGCTCAATACCTTGCTGACCGTGCCCGTCTTCCCCTTAACGGCTTTGGCGATGGCATCCGCCGTTTTTTTATCAGCGATGCGCGCATTGGTGCGCTCATCCTCTCCCTGCGGGTCAAACCATTGGCCCTTGTAGTCCCCAAAGTCTGCCGTCAGGGTATGGTATTCCTCCGGCACGAAGGCGCGGATTTCCTTTGCCCGTTTCACCAGCAGGGCCAACGTTGGCGTCTGCACACGGCCCACACTCAGCAGCGCGTTATACGATAGCGTAAACGCCCGGCTGGCGTTCATGCCCACCAACCAGTCCGCCTGGGAGCGGCACACGGCGCTGTCGTACAGTCCGCTGTACGCAGCGCTTGGCTTTAGGGTCTCAAACCCTTCCTTGATGGCGGCGTCCGTCATGGAGCTAATCCACAGCCGGTCCACCGGCTTGTTGCAGCCCGCCTTTTCATAGATTAAGCCGAAGATGAGTTCACCCTCGCGTCCAGCGTCTGTAGCGCAGATGATGCGTTCAATATCCGGTGCGTTCATCCACTTTTTGATGACAGCATATTGTGAGCGGGTCTTGGAAATGACCTTGGTGGGAATACGCTCGGGTAGGATGGGCAAATCCTGCGCGCGCCACTTTTTGTAGCGCTCGTCCAGTTCGTCCGGCTCCACCAGGGTGACCAAGTGCCCTACAGCCCAGGTGACCACATGGTCCTTCCCTTTAAGGAAACCATCGCCGCGCTCCCGGCAGTTCAGTACCCGGGCAATATCCCGCCCCACGCTGGGCTTCTCTGTCACCACCAGTTGCATGCTTGGTATCCTTTCGATTGGTCAATTGTCGGCATAAAAAAACAGAACCCGAGGGCTCTGTTTCAACCTGTTGGCCTTAGGCGTCAGCAGGCGCGGGGGCATCCACGGGGCACACGCTGGCGCAGGCGCCGCAGTCGATGCACTTGTCCGCTTCGATGTTATACTGGGTATCACCGGCGGAGATGGCTTCGGTGGGGCACTCGGGCTCGCAGGCGCCGCAGCTGATGCAGGCTTCGGAAATTACATAGGCCATGGTACAACCCTCCTGATTTGACGTGTTCATCACGTATTCCCGGTTATTATAGCCCACAACCCCTGAAAAGGCAAGTCAGGATATTGACATGCTTCAAGCGGTTGCGCCGTGTGACGGGACCATGTTACCATGAGAAAAACAATGGAGTTGTGCTGAACAATGAAAAAAGCTGTGGTGTTTGACCTGGATGGTACGCTGATTAACTCACTGCCGGATATATCCGCCGCCATGAACGGGGCCCTAAAACTGCATAACCGCCCGGAACATCCCGAAGACGCCTACAAGCGCTTCACGGGCGATGGTGCGCGCAACCTTACCCTGCGTGCTTTGGGCAAGGAACATGAGGCGTTGGCTGACAGTGTGCTGCGGGAGTACAGCGCATATTACGCCGAGCACAGCCGGGTAAACTCCGGCCCCTACCCCGGCATTCACGCGGCGCTAAAGAAGCTGGTCAACGCCGGCATGCAGGTATGCGTGCTTAGCAACAAAGACGACGGCGATACCCAGGAAGTGGTCCGCCACTTCTTTCCGGATGTGCCCTTTGCGGTCATTCGCGGGCGCAGGGACGGCGTGCCGCTGAAGCCTGACCCGATGGCGCTGCTGGAAATGGCCGCCGAATTGGGCCTGCAACCTGCTGATTTCTGGTACGTGGGCGATACTCAGACGGACATGCGCTGCGGCGGCAACGCAGGCATGACGCGCATCGCGGTGCTGTGGGGCTTTCAAACCAGGAAAGACCTGGAAAAGCAACAGCCGGAGCACTTCGCACACGATGCGGATGAAATGCTGCGCATCATGCTGGGGTAGCGCAAGCGCTGTTTGACAGTGGTTTTTGCGCGTGATATACTGTGCCAGCCATCAATTGGCGTGGCCGCGCGCCCGTAGCGCAGCTGGATAGCGTGTCAGACTCCGACTCTGAAGGCCGTGGGTTCGAATCCCGCCGGGCGTACCATCAGCCCCATCCATATTCTGTGGATGGGGTTTTGCTGTCCGCCTGAGCGCACCGGAAGTTGACGCCTTCTCCCGCGCCCCGTATACTGCCTGTATCAAAGGAGGGCACAGCATGCGTGCACCGAGAAAAAGCCAGGGATTCATCGTATTTGTCATCGTCGCCGTCGTGTTGGCAGGCGCCGCTTTGTTTTTTAGGTACCGCGCAGGAGAGTTGCGCAAAACCTACCAGGCTGAGGCAGCCATTACGCCTGCGCCCACCATCGCCCCGCCCCAGCTGTACGCCAAACCCACGGACGCGCTGCTGCGGTCGGGCTCCATTGGCCCTGAAGTCACCCAACTGCAAGAGCGGCTGAAGGAACTGGGTTTCTATGAAGGGGAAGTGGATGGCCAGTTTGGCGGCGGCACACGCGCTGCCGTGGTGCTGTTTCAACAACAACACGGGCTGGACGCAGACGGTATGGCCGGCGCGGCTACGCTGGAGCGCATCTACTCCACGCAGGCACAGCAGCTGACCGTCACCCCAAAGCCGGAATTGCCAGCCGCCAGGGACAACCTGCCGAAGCTGGTCAACCGCACCCATGCCATCACCGCACAGGATGTACCGGCTGACCTGGTGCATTTGCGGGATGTTGTGCCCGACAACCTGGTGACGCTGAAAGACCCGGATGTTCGGGCCTCTCGCCCGGCAGTGGAGGCATTGGTCTCCATGATTCAGGCCGCCAAAGCAGACGGACAGGAGGTCTGGCAGGTCAGCGAAGGCTACCGCACGCTGGAGCGGCAGCAGCAGCTATTTGACGAGCAGGTTCAGGTGTATATACGCGATGATGAACTGACGGAAGAACGCGCCCGGGCTGCCACCGAACAAACCGTTGCGGTGCCCGGCACCAGTGAACACCATACCGGGTTGGCCTTTGACCTGACGGTGCCCGGCTACTTCTTTGGCGATACCCCGCAAGCCAAGTGGCTGGCAGAGCACTGCTGGGACCATGGCTTCATCCTGCGGTATACGGCCAACAAGGAGCGTATCACGGGCTATCTGCCGGAACCCTGGCATGTGCGCTATGTGGGTCAGCCCCACGCGCAGTTCATGAAACAGTATGACCTGGCGCTGGAAGAATACCTGGCATTATACCAATAGCATTGCAGCAATAAAGCGCGCGGGCACCTTGCCCGCGCGCTTTTTATTATGCTATTTACTTCGTTTTTCTGGCCGCGAACCGCCGCTGGAACCACTTCACAATTTCCACAATCGGCACCATCAGCACCGCCAGGCCCAGCGCCGCTGCGTACTCCACCAGGCTGATGTGCTCAAACCCAAAGGCGTTTTGCAGGAACGGCACGTAGATGACGGCCAAGGTCAGCACCAAAGACAGCGCCATGGCGCCATAAAGGTACCAGTTGTGGGACTTCAGGCTGAACACACTGCCCCGCTGGGAGCGCATGTTGAAGCTGTGGAATACCTCCGCCAGGCTCATGGTGAGAAACGCCATGGTCATGCCATCAGGCGAGTTCACAAAGCGCCACTCACCTGCTTCGATATAGTGCCCAAGCAAGTAGGAAAACAGCGTCAGCACGGACACAATAACGCCCTGGTACAGCGCGTCCATGCCCAGGCCGCCCGCGAAAATGCCTTCATTCCGGGCCCGCGGCGGGCGCTTCATCACATCCGGTGCCGGAGGCTCAAAGCTCAGCGCCAAGGCGGGGAAGGTATCGGTAATCAGGTTAATCCACAGAATGTGCACCGGACGCAGGATGGTAAAACCAATGAGGGTCGCCGCGAAAATGGAGATGACCTCGCTGAGGTTAGAGCCCAGCAAGAACTGAATAGCCTTGCGGATGTTGTCGTAAATGCGCCGGCCTTCGCGTACGGCTGCGACGATGGTGGCAAAGTTGTCATCCGCCAGCACCATGTCCGCGACATTTTTGGTGACGTCGGTGCCTGTGATGCCCATGCCCACGCCGATGTCAGCCTTCTTGATGGACGGCGCGTCATTGACGCCGTCGCCGGTCATGGCGGTGACCATGCCGTGCTCCTGCCAGGCGGAAACAATGCGTACCTTGTGTTCGGGCTGCACCCTGGCGTAGACAGCGTACTTTTCAATATCCTGCGCCAGTTGCTCGTCGCTGATTTCATCCAGCTCAGCGCCCGTGATGGCGCGGCCGTCTTCACCCAGCATGTCCAGTTGCCCTGCGATGGCGGCAGCCGTATCGCGATGGTCGCCGGTAATCATGATAGGCCGGATGCCCGCCTGGCGGCACTCCTGCATGGCAGGGATAACCTCCGGCCGGACGGGGTCCAGCATACCTACCAAGCCGATGAAGGTTAGCTGCCGCTCCAGCGCGTCAGGGGTCACTTCCTCGGGATGGGTTTCCCAGTCACGATACGCAGCGGCAAGCACGCGAAGGGCTTGGCCTGCCATGGTGCTGTTGCCTTCCAGAATCTGGCTGCGCTTTTCCTCGGTAAGGGACAGGCGTTCGTTGCCATCCCAGTAATGGGTGCAGCGTTTGAGCAGTTCATCCGTAGCGCCCTTGGTGTACTGCCTATAGGCGCCGTTTAACTTGTGTACCGTACTCATCAGCTTGCGCATAGAGTCAAACGGTGCTTCCGCTACGCGGGGCTGACGCTGTTCCAGTTCCGGCTTGGGCAGCTCTTCTTCCGCGGCGAATGCCACCAGGGCGTTTTCTGTAGGTTCGCCCACAGCGCGCTGCCCGTTCCACTCAGAGTCGGAGCACAGCGCCATGGCGGTTGCCAGCAGGGGCACATCGTCGGTCTGATGCTCCACCACGGTCATTTTGTTTTGAGTCAGCGTACCGGTTTTGTCCGAGCAAATCACCTGTGTGGAACCCAGGGTTTCCACCGCCGTCAGTTTGCGGATAACCGCCTGCCGCTTGGACATGTTGGTTACGCCAATGGACAGCACGATGGTCACCACCGTGGCTAACCCTTCGGGAATGGCAGCAACCGCCAGGGACACCGCCACCAGGAAGGTCTCCAGCACCAGCTGCATTTCCAGCGAACCCGCCCTAATCAGGCTGAAAGCAAAGATGAACACGCAGATGCCCAGCACCATGTAGCTGAGCACCTTGGACAGCTGCGCCAGTTTGCGCTGCAGGGGCGTTTCCTGGTCCACCGTCTGGCTGATGGCTTCGGCGATTCTGCCCATCTGGGTATCCATGCCTGTGGAAACCACCACTGCCCGGCCACGGCCATACACCACCGTGCTGCCCATGTACGCCATGTTGTGCCGGTCACCCAGCGAGATATCCCGCTGGCCTTCCTGCAGCGTCATAATGTCTGAATCTTTGTTGGAGGGCACAGATTCGCCCGTCAGCGCCGCTTCTTCAATTTGCACCGAGGCGGATTCAATGATGCGGCAGTCAGCGGGTACCGCTGTGCCAGCCTCCAGCAGCACCACATCGCCGCGCACCAGCTCATCGGACGGCACATGGGCAACGTGCCCATCCCGCAGTACCTGGCTTGTGGCCGCCGACATGCTGCGCAGCGCCTCTATGGCCTTTTCCGCTTTGCTTTCCTGGTACACGCCCAATACCGCGTTAAGCAAAACCACCACCAGAATAATCAACGCTTCGGAGATGGATTCGCCGCTTAGTATGCCTGTGATGCCGGAAACAAGTGCTGCCGCCATCAGGATAATCAGCATGGGGTCTTTTAGTTCTTCTATAAACTTCTGCAGCAGCGTTGCTTTCTCTGCTGCTTTGAGTTCGTTTTTCCCATCACGCGCCAGCCGCTCGGCGGCCTCCGCGGAGGTTAGTCCACTGGTTGTGCTGTTGACTTCCTCCAGCACGTCCTGCCATTTTTCAAGGTAATACTGCATGTTTCATCCTCTTCAATAAGTGTAACAAGTGTTTAATCAGACAGCGTCAGTATAAAACCCGCGGCAAACCTCGTCAACGAAACGGGGCGTGCGCGAACCATGCCAGGGCAATTGACAATCCAAACCGCGGGATGTACCATGTGCATCATTCACCATCCAAATCCCTGGCGTTCCGTGCAAGAATGTTCACGTCTTACGCGTTGTATGGTTGAATCAAAGGAGGTTGATCCCCATGAGGAAATGGATGTCCGTATGCTTGGTGCTGGCGCTGCTGGTCACGATGGCGCCCGCTGTGTTCGCGCAAAGCGCACTGCCGCCTGAGCGCCTGGCGGGGCTAAAACACAATGCGCCAAACACCGGCATCATGCTGCCGGAGCGGTTTGACCCCTACGAGGAAACCTATCTGCTGACGGTTGCCAACTGGGTGTCCCGCATTAAGTTTACCCCCACAACCTCTTCCCCCGCCAGCCAGGTCACCGTCAATGGTATGCCGGTAGCCAGCGGGCAGGAAAGCCAGATTATTCAGATGACGGACAAGCCCCAGGAGGTGCTGATAACCGTGTCCGCCTACGGCACGGACGGCGCCATCACGGGGCAAACCACCTATCGTGTTTTCCTGCAGCGGCGCCCCAGCGAGCGGCGCACCCGGGTGTCCGCGGGCTACCTCAACGAAATCACCATGCAAAACGGCATTGCCACCATCAGTGCCGACCTGGTCACCATTCGCTACGAAGGCAACACCAATGTGTCCTCCTTCGCCAATGAAACGGTCGACAAGTACGTCTATGAATGCACACCCAATTGCCTGTTCTACTACGGCAGTTTCACCAACCCCGTTCGCGCTCGGGATGCGCAGGACTTTTTGAACAACTACCTGTCCACCGGCAGCAACTTGTACTACCTGATTTATATCGAAGACAAGATTGTGGCAGTCATGCCCTACAACGCCGGGTAACTACATCAACCAACCACGCGGCTTGCCCACCGGCAGGCCGCTTTTTGATGCGTTGACCCTCTGATAGCGCTTTGCTATAATCCGCAAAGGAAATGTGAGGATACAGATGATTAAGGACCGCGCGTTTTACAGGACCATCCTGCGGCTATCCCTGCCGGCGGCTTTTCAGGCGCTGATGTCGCTGGTGGTGGTGATGGCCGACAATGTCATGGTCACAAGGCTGGACCCTATGGGTGTCAGCTTGGCGGCGGTCTCCCAGTCCAATGCCGTAAGCAACTTTGTGGGCGCTACGCTAACGGGGCTGGCGGGCGGCGGCATGGTGCTGATTGCCCAGTACTGGGGCAAGAAGGACAGCGGCGCCATCCGCACAGTCGCCGCGACGCTGTTTACCGCTTGCGCGGTCTTTGCGGTGCTTGTGGTCACGCTGGTGCAGCTGTTCCCCCAGACCATCCTGAGGTTGGTCATCAGCGCCAAGGAAACCGAGGTAACGGCCCTGGCGCTGCAATACTTGCCGCTGGTCAGCTTAAGCTACCTGCCGTTGGCGGTCAGCGCTGCCTGCATTGCCACACTCAAAGGGGTTGAGGTGGTGCGGGTGACGCTGTACGCCACCGCGGCTTCACTGGTCAGCAACATTGGGCTCAACTACATACTCATCTTCGGAAAACTTGGCTTCCCTGCTATGGGGGTTACCGGTGCTGCGCTTGCCACCGTGCTGGCGCGGCTGATCGAGATGCTGGTGGCAGGCAGCTACCTGTTCCGCGTGCAAAAAGTGCTGCCCATCCCGCTTCAACACCTGACTAAACACCGCCGCTGGGCATGGCGAGATTATGCGCGCTACGGCCTGCCCGTTGGGCTGACTGACGCGCAGTGGGCCCTGGTAGGCATGCTGAAGATGGTCATCATCGGCCAGATGGGGCGGCAGATGATTAACGCCGCCGCGGTCACCGACATGCTGTTAAACCTGGGCACGCTGTTTACGTTTGCCCTGGCTGGCGGCGCTTCAGTGGTGGTGGGCAAGGCTGTCGGCAGCCGCCAGTATCAACTGGTGCGCGCCTACGCGAACACCATTCAGGTGATGTTCCTGGGCATTGGCGTGGTGATGGCCACGGTTGTATTTCTGCTCCGGTTTCCCTTCATCAGCCTGTATCAGCTGGATGCCAGTACCGCCAAGCTATCGGCTACCATGATTGCGCTGTGCGCCCCCACACTGCTTGGCACCACCTACCATGCCAGCTGCTTTGTGGGCATCAACCGGGGTGCCGGCGACAACCGCTTTGTGATGATGGTGGACATGATTTGCGGCTGGTTGATTGTGCTACCCAGCGCGGCCATTGCCGCCTTTGTGCTGCATCTGCCCCATCAATGGGTGTATTTTGCCACGCGCATCGACCAGTGCTTCAAATGGCTCATAGCATTCTTGCGCCTGCGCGGCGATAAGTGGATAAAGAACGTCACCCGGGAGGATACCGCGTGATTACGCAGTTGGTACAGCACCATCCGGTGCGCCTTCGCGCCTTTCATGACCTTGGTTGGCTGGATGACTGGGGGCAGGTGTTTGCTGTGTACGATCAGCTGACAGACGGCACTTTGGGCTTCGGCGCCATGTTGGGTGAACACAAATACTACCTGCGCTATGCCGGCGCACCAACCCTTGAATACGCGGAGGCACCGGAGACAGCCGTTACCCGCTTAAAAAGTGCTGCGCCGCACTACCAGGCGGTACCGCATCCGGCGCTGCAAAGGCTGGTCACCTCCCTTGATACAGCGCCGGGGTACTTGTGTGTCTTTGAATGGGTAGACGGCTTGCCCTGGGCACCGCTTGACGAAAACTACGCATTGTTTCGGCAGGCGTCGCTGATGGAGCGCCTGCGCATGTTTGACGCGTTGGTTGACCTGCATGTGCAGCTGGAGGCCAATGGGCTGGTTGCCGCGGGCATCGGCGACCATCAGCTGGTGTACAGCCCCGCTGAATGCACGTTGACCCTGACCAGCATTGACGATTACGTGCCGATGCCTGCCCGCAATCTGCGCGGGCGGGTGCCTGGCTCGCCCTTTTATCTGGCGCCGGAATGCTACCAGCGGGCTGCAGCCCTGGACGAAACCACGACGGTCTACGCCGTGGGCAGCCTGGCGCACGCGTTTTTTGGCGACCGTGCCCAAAAAAGAAAAGAGGCCTGGCAGACCTCAAGCAAACTGTATGATGTTGCCGCCATCGCGCTTATGCCCGACCGCAACCTGCGCTATCAGAGCACCGAGGCCATGCAGCAGGCATGGCGGCAAGCCGTGCTGCAAAGCACTTTTTAGCAGGCATTCCTGAGAATTCTAAGGAACAATCATCCCATCCTGTACCCGCAGCACACATGCGGGATCAAGCCCTTTGATGTCATCAATATCGGTGCAGGTAATCAGCGTCTGCACATGCTTCAGACTGCCAATCAGCCGCTGCCTGCGGCCCAGGTCCAGTTCGCTCAGCACGTCATCCAGCAGCAAAATAGGCGGTTCGCCCTGCGCGTCTGAAAGAATATCAATTTCGCTCAGCCGCATGGCCAGCACTGCTGTGCGAATCTGCCCCTGAGAGCCAAAGGCGCGCAACTCCTGCCCTGCCAGCGTCAGCAGAATATCATCCCGGTGGGGCCCCACGGTGGTTGCCATGCGCCGGATATCGTCTTGCCTTCCGCCTTCCAGCATCACCCTGAGGGCGGCCTGAATATCCTCTGCCTCAGCGCAATGCCCCCGATAGGCCAGCGCCAATACCTCTTCCGGTTGCCCGCTGATGCGGGCATAGTGCCCCTGCGCCAGGGCATGCATGCGAAGCACAGCCTGACGCCTGGCCCGCACAATCGGCACAGCTGCCGCGGCCAGTTGATCTTCCCACTCCTTGAGGGACGCTGCGTCCGCCTCCCCCTTGGCAATCATCCTCAGTAGCGCGTTTCGCTGCTTCAGCGCCAGGTTGTAGCGCTGCAGGGCATAAAAGTAGCTGGGCATGCACTGGCTCAGCAGCATATCCATCAGCCGACGGCG
>CAYFSN010000045.1:0-15778 GCA_964345845.1 uncultured Christensenella sp. | reverse complement strand
GGGCACCAATTCGTAGTCGGTATAGCCGATGTACACCGCGTGGATGTCATAGTCTTCGGGCAGCCGCTTGTTCTCGGGTTCCATGGTCACGATGTGCATCAGGTTGTCCGTTACCTGGGTGCGCCAGGTACGCTGCATATACTCGCCCGTTTCGTCCTGTGTCAGCGCATAGCCAAGGGCGGTGGACGTAATGCCAAAGGTGCGACCATTGGGGGCGTCCAATTATAGTCCGGTCTGCTGAGCAGCAAGGGCTGCTCCTTGTTGTGCAGCAGGTTGATGGCGCCGGCATGAATGCCGCCGGTTTTGGCGAGGCTGCTGGGGCCGGGCGGCGGGCTGTAGTTTTTCTCCAGGTACAGCAGCCTCGCTTCCGCCAACTGTGTTCCGGTGATGCCGTCATAGCTTTCCAGGCGCATGGTGAAGCGGTTGCGCAGGTCGTAGCCAGTGCCGCCGGTCATTTCCGTCAGCAATCGCCTGGGATAGCGGAAGTAGAAGGTGCCGCCGTAATTCCTGCCGGAGGTTTCAGGCTGTGTGACATGCAGCACACTGTGGGCTTCGTTTTGCAGAAACTCATCGTAGCTTGCCCGCACTGTGGGGCTGGTGATGGTGCCGTTGCTGTTGACCCGCCCGAACGCCTTGTAACCAATAAACTCGTAATCAGCGTTGTTTGCGGGAAGCAGCGATGTATCCTCAAAGAAGTAGCGAAACGGCTGGGTGTTGTACTGGCTCATTTGAAAGCCCACCGACCAGCGGACGTAGAAGTAGTCCTCCGCGTCAGCAGGGGCTTCGCCCAGCTCCGTCGGCCAGCCTGGCATAGCGGTGCCCGACTTCGTGGGCTTGGGAATTGTGGCCGTCGTATCATGGACGATGTCTATGGACAGGCTGTCGTCCGTATACACGAAGGGCTCATCCGGGTTGAGGGGGTTTTCCCGGGTGACTTCAAACACAATGGGAATATTGTTTGTGTAGTTGTCTGGCACCAGATGCGGCATTACAGACCAGGAAACTTCCATGACCGCGCCGCCGGCGGGGTCAGCCGGTCGGAAGTTGGTCAGGATGACCTGGTGGTTCCTGGGGTCGGGGTCTGATGTATCAATGCGGTACTGGAAGGGAGAGGGATACGGCGCACCGGTTGCCGGGTCGCTGGCCGGCTCTTTTGGCAGGCCGGTGGAGAAAGTGTCAACCGGCGCGCCGTCCCGGCCATAAAAAGCGTGCAGCGGAATGGTAATCTTCACCGCGCCGGCCGGTAAGACCGGTTCATTTTCACTGCCGTAGGAGAAGTTGATGAGGGCTTTGTAGTGCTTCATCAAATTCATCCTGGGTTTGGAGGTCAGCAATGTGTTGCCGTTCGCCAGCGTTGACACCGCGTTTTCTGTCACGTTGGTCAAAGACCAATTGACGTTCGCGTTGACCCCGCGTCCTGTGCCCGTGCGCCAAGAAATGGCGTCAACAGCGCCAACAGGCCGCAGAACGCAAAAACGGCCGCACGGGCCGTCAAATAGCGTCGATATGTTTTTGCTTTTTTGTTGTGCAGATGCTTCATAAACACCCTCCGACATACACTGCTAAGTGAATTTCGCGGCACGGGAGAACCCGATTGCCACGACCATGACCATGGCCCTTATTCGCCATGTGAAGAACTGCTTCATCGTACCAAAAAACCAACACTTGTCAAGGCAAATGCGACATATTTTGCGAATTCGTCTACCCGGCTGCATGGCATACGGGGTGACGCTGGCCGTCACGGCCGTTTGCTGAAGGCATCGGGCGGGAACAGTCCCTCCAGGTCGCGCACGCGCTCGGGCATCTGCCCGTGCAGGTACACCCGCTTTTGCGGCAGGGTCAGCTCCCCCTCCAGGCGGCCGGCAGGCACGCGCAGGCTGCTGACACGGCTGGCGCGGATGGCGTCGGCGTAGTCGCGTATGTCGCGCAGCGGGCGGTCAAACACCACACCCATCAGGTCGCCGTCATCATATTGCTTGGCGCTGTGAATGTCGCTGCCGGCCGTCATCAGGCGGCGGTTCTTTTCTGCCCAGCGGTAAGCCTGCACATCATGCTCCGGCCAGTTGCCGGCGTTGCCCACCTCAAAGGCGTCCGCCGCGTCGCGGCCAATGTGAATATTGGGGATGTAGTCCCGGTCCCGGAAGGGGTGCGCCTGCACCACGCAGCCGCCCCGGCTGTGGGCGTGCTCCAACTGCTCGCGCCGGGTAAAGCCGCGCACCTGCGGGTTTTTCAACAGCCACTCTTTGTCCAGGCCATAGACCAGGTAATCATCGCCGTCGTAGGTTTCCTCCCAGCCAAAGAACACCTGCAGCCCCAGCGCTTCGCCGGCGGTCCTGGTTTCTTCGTAGCCGCGCACAAAAGCCTCCACAAAGCTGTGCCAGGGCATGTGCCTGTCCACGGCGCAGTTGCCCCGCCAGAAGTGGTCGGTGACGATGATGCCGTGATAGCCCAGGCGCTTGTAGCGCGCCAGGTACTCCGGCCCGCGGCTGCGCGCGCAGGCGCTGGACCAGGCGGTGTGAAAGTGTGTTTCGTACAGGTACCCTTGATGTGTCAAGCCATGTCTCCTTTGCTGGCGTCCAGGGCCTCCAGCATATCCCGGGGCAGCTTTTTGCGCCAGCGGCCGTAGCGGAAGGCCAGTATGTTCAGCACCGCGCCAACCGACCATGTAATCAGCATGGAATAGTAGACCGACTCAGGCCGGCCGTGGGGAAACTCCGGGCTGCGGGTCAGCCAGGCGATGAGGTAGGCGGATGTCACGCGCAAAAACACCGATGTGGAGATGGACAGCCACATGGGCGTCACGGTATCGCCCGCGCCGCGCTGCACCCCGCTGAGGGACTGGATGACCGCCATGGCCACATACCCCAGCGCCAGGATGCGCATAAACCGCATGCCCAGGTCGATGAGGTGCTCGGTCTGCGTGAACATGCTCATCAGCGGGCGGCCAAACAGCAGGATGGCGGCCGTCAGCGTCACAGCCACCCCAACGGCCATCATGGTGCCCTGACGGGCGCCCTGGTGCAGCCGCTTGTACTTGCGCGCGCCCACGTTCTGACCGATGAAGGTGGTCATGGCCTGGCCGAAGGAGAAGTTGGGCATCATGGCGAAACCATCCACCCGCATCAGAATGACGCTGATGGCGATATATTCGGCGCCAAAGCTGTTTTGCAGCCGCTGCACCAGCAGCATGGCGATGGAGAACACCGCCTGCGTGATGCCAGAGGGCATGCCCAGTTTCAGAATGCGCGACGGCACCCCGGGCACGGGCTTGAGGGTATGTATGTTCAGGTCAAACACCGCGCGCATGGAGCGGATTTTCAGCCACGTCAGTATCGCGGAGATGGTCTGCGCCATGATGGTGGCCAGCGCCACACCCTTCACGCCCCAGCCAAAGCCCGCCACAAACCATATGTCCAGCACGATGTTCAGCGCCGCGCTGAAGATGAGGAACGCCAGGGCGCTCAGGCTGTCGCCCAGGCCGCGCAGAATGCCGCCGAACATATTGTAGAACACAAAGCCGGCGCCGCCCAGGAAGATGATGTGCAGGTAGTCCGCTGCCCATTCAATGATTTCCGGCGGGGTGCCAAGCAGCTGCAGCATGGGATAGGCCAGGAAGTAGCCCGCCAGCATAATCAGCATGCCCACCACGGCGGTCAGCATAATGCAGTTGCCAATGGTGTCGCTGAGGGCTTTGCGGTCCTTGGCACCGTAGTGCTGGCTGACCAATATGCCGGCGCCGGTGGCCACACCCACAAACAGGGCCAGCAGGAAGTTTAAAAACGGACCCGCGCTGCCCACGGCGCTCAGCGCGCGGTCGCCCACATAGCGGCCAACCACCGCGGCATCCGTGGCGTTGTAAATTTGTTGAACGAAGTTGCCGATCAGCATGGGCACGGCAAACTCCAGGATTCTCTTCCAGGGGGCCCCCTGGCTCATATCCCGCGGCGCGAACAGCGCTTTGAGTTTTTGCATATGGTTCCAACCTTTCCGATGCGAGCATCAAAAAGCAGTATATCAGCCTGCGGGCATCAGGGCAAATGAATACAGGTACAATGAGGGGCTGTTGAGGCGGCTATGCGCCTCAACCGCAAGCCACGAACCCGCCGCCCAGCAGCGTGCTGGCCAGCCATTGCCCCAAATCCAGCCGCAGCAGGCTGCCGTTATCAGCGGCGGTAGCGATGAGCCGCTCTCCCTTCACGTCCAGCGAAAGCAGGGTGACCCAGTGCCAGCGCTCCAGGTTTTGCAGGCTGCCATTGTGCAGGTTCAAAAACGCCACCGGCATGTCGTTTGACAGCCCCTCGGCGATGAACGCCGCCATCTCCTGCGCGTCCGGCCGCTTGTCGGCGGCCTGGGGTACCTCCAGCACGCGGCAGCGCATGGGGCTGCCAGCCTCCTTTAACAGGGCGTCCATGCCCTCCTGAAAGCGGTGCGGGCTGTTCAGCCCAAACACGCCGGGGGTGACATCCTGCCACGCGCGGTGCATGAGCCGCACGGCGTCTTCCTGGGTTTGCGTCTGCCAGGGCAGCTGCTCCCGGCCACCCAGGTAGCGCAGCATGTTGGTGGCCGTGCTGGGCCCGCAGCCGGCCTTTCGCTGCCAGTAGCCGGAAAACCAGTCCTGGTTTACCCCATGCATCACGCCATGGGGAGAGAATATGTCGCAGCCATCCGCGCGGTGTACGCTGTACAGCATGATTTCCTCCTGTTTGGGGCATAAAGCGCCTGTTCACATCATACCCGGCGCCGGGGGTATGCTATACTGTACGCAGGAAATTGAAGGAGGGCATGGCATGTTCACCGATGTACACCGCAAGTTAAAGGCGTTTGGCAAGGCCGTCACCTGGGGCGGCATCGCCCTGACCGTGTTCTATATCATCAACCTGGTGGTGGACCCCATTTCTGTGAAGTACCTTGGCCTGGGCGACAGCCTGCTCATGGGGCTCGTTGCCCTGGTGATGGGCGTTGCGGGCTTCTGGCTGATTGGCCTCCTCATCTACGGCTTTGGCCAGCTGATTGAGAACACCGAAGCCCGCAGGCCTGCGCCGGGTACCCCCAAGCAGCCGTAAACCAGCGCTTTTGTTCAGCGTTTGACGCTAAAAACCCCATCCGCTACAATGATGCGGCCGGGCGCGGTTTTGCCCGCCGAAAGGAAACACGACCATGCAATACCTGTTCAACGCCATCATGGGCATCATTCAGGGGCTGACGGAGTTCCTGCCTGTCTCCTCCAGCGGGCACCTGCTGCTGGGCGAAAAGCTGCTAGGCCTGCTGGGCTATGAATCCGGCAATTCGCTGTCGCTGGCGGTCATGCTGCACATGGGCACCCTGGTGGCTGTGGCCATCATCTTCTTTCGCGACTGGCTGGAGATGATTAAGCACCCGGTGAAGAACCCCACCCTGCGGCTGCTGTTCATCGCGTCGCTGCCGGCGCTGGTGCTGGTGGTGCTGCTGGGCGACTGGATTGACGGGCTGTTCACCGGGTGGTTTCTGGGCATCCGTTTTCTGATTACGGCGCTGTTTTTGTTCATCATTCAGCGCGTCAGCGAGAAAAACGCCCCCCGCCCCGCCGTGCAGGACGCGGTGGATACCCCTAAGGCCATCACCATGGGCCTGTTTCAGGGCATCGCATTGCTGCCGGGCGTCAGCCGCAGCGGCTCCACGTTGCTTGGCGGCGTGCTCAGCGGCCTTAGCCGGCGCACGGCGGCCAAGTTTAGCTTCATGATGTCCGCACCGGCCATCCTGGGCAGTTTTGTCATGGAGGGCAAGGATGCCATTGAGCAGGGCGGGCTGTCCTCCCTGTTTACGGCACCGGTGCTGATTGGCGCGCTGTTCGCGGCCGTCAGCGGGTGGCTGGCCATCCGGTACATGCTCAAACTCATCGAACGCATCTCGTTTTACAAATTCGCGGCGTATGTGGCCATTGTGGGCATCGCGGTCATCATCATGCAGCTGACCGGGTTCGCGGGCTTTCCGCCCCTCAGCCTGCCTGGGGCCGTAACGCCGCCACTGGGATAACAAGGAGAATTTATGTTCAAACGCATCATCGTCAGCGCACTGGCCGTGCTGCTGTTGTTTCCGACCTCCGGCCTGGCGCTGGAGCCTCTGGTGATATGGGACCCGACCCCGGCGCCTGAAGGGGCTGTGGAGGCGGCGCCGCCTGTGGAGGCCGCGGCCCCGGCAATCGTCATCAGCGCGGAGCCGCCGGTGCCCGGCACGCGCCTCACCGGTCAGCCCACCAGCTACTGGGAGACGCCCATGGACATCACGGATGAAGCGGCCATCTGGGCCATGCTGACGGCCCCCATCACCGTGGTGAAGGGCCATCAGAAAGAGCAGACGGTGCTGCGCCGCGAGCCAAATGCCGACAGCGAAGCGGTGGCGGACATTACCTACGACAGCCAGGGCGTGCACGTGCTGGAAACGCTGGACAACGGCTGGAGCCTGGTGGAAGCGTACTCCAGCTCCTTTCACGACAGCAAAATCAAAGCCTGGAACCAGCTGACGCAGGGCTACATCCGCACGGATATGCTGCAGCAAAAGCAGGTCAGCCAGCAGTACGGCATGGTGGCGGACAAGCTGACGCAAAAGCTGTACATCTTTGAAAACGGCAAACTCTTTGACACCCTGGCCATCTCCACAGGCTTGCCCAACGACCGCCAGCCCTACAACGAAACCCGCAGCGGCGAGTTTCTCATCGTCAGCCCCACGGGCGACTTTAGAAGCGACAACGTGGTGGGCGCCATGGCGCTGCGCTTTAATGACGGCGACCTGATCCACGAGGTGGTACACATTCCCCGCAGCTCCGGCAAGGTGTACGAGCCCTTTGAAGAGGTGCTGGGCGAGCGCGCCAGCCACGGCTGCATCCGCGTGCAGCGCAAGCGCACCCCCAACGGCACCAACATGACCTGGATATGGCAAAACCTGCGCAAGAACATGGGCACCATTCGCATTGTGATTTGGGAAGACCTGATGGGCCGGCAGATTGCCATGCCCGACGGCGCCACCCCGCTTTACTACAACACCCAGGGCGGGCAAAACTACCACATCGCCCCGCGGTGCTACGGCGTGCGCGACAAGTTTTACCCGCTGCACGAGTTCCGCTACGACCAACTGGGCGACAGCCAGTACAGCCACCTGACCCCCTGCATGTACTGTTACCCGCCGGACCGCCCGGCGGACATCGAGGCCATCAACGCCCGGTACCGCTGAATGCATGCGTTGCGCCTTGAGACCCAGCGGCTGCTGATACGCAACTACCTGCCGGAGGACGCGGACGGCTTTCACGCCATCTTTTCAGACCCGGAGGTCATGCGTGCATGCGAGCCGCCCTATGACCGGGCGGCCAGCGAAAAGTGGCTGCGGTACTTCATCAGAAACCCCATCGCCTTTGCCGTGGTAGAGAAAGAAAGCGGTACCGTCATCGGCCACGCGCTCTTTAAACAACTGCCCGGCGATGCGGACGGCATCTGGGAAATCGGCTGGATATACAACCAGGCTTTCTGGCGGCGGGGCTATGCCTATGAAGCCGCCCGCGCGTTGATGGACTACGGGTTTTCTGCCCTGGGCCTGCACAAGGTGTGCGCGGAAACCATCGACCCGGTGAAGTCCGTTTCACTGATGGAAAAGCTGGGCATGACGCGCGAAGGCGTGTTTCGCCAGCACACCAAGCATCCCGTCAGCGACGCTTGGGTTGATTTGTACTGGTACGCGGCGCTGAACCCCCGGGAGGGATAGCGCGCCGTTTTGTCTATGAGGGTTCCCCGACAGGGGCATCCTCTTTTTGTGCGCATGATTTGCAATAATCTGATTGAGTTAATCAAATGCATGTGTTATTGTACACATGGACAGATAATACAACATAAATAGGTCGCGGCATGCCCGCGCGGCAAAACGGGAGGGATACCATGAGGAAAACCCTAATGCTGGGGCTGTTATGCGCGGTGCTGCTGGCGTGCGGGGGGCGCATCGGCAGAGGAGCCTTTCGCCTTTGACCCGGCCACCGGCACCATCACCGCCTATGCGGGAACGGACGCGGTGGTCACGGTGCCGGAAACCATCAATGGCGTGCCGGTGCGTGCCCTCGGCCAGGCCGTGTTTGACCAGAACAAAACCTTACAAGAGGTCACCCTGCCCGAAGGGCTGACACACATCTTGACGAATGCTTTTTATTTCTGTGAAAATCTGGAAACGGTGCATCTGCCAAGCAGCCTGCAGGCCATCGACAGCTACGCCTTCTTCTCATGCGGAAAACTGACCACCATCAACCTGCCCCCCGCACTGGTCTATATTGACGACAACGCCTTCGCGCATTGCGGGGCGCTGGTAGACGTGCGCTTCACCGGCGCGGTGCCATTCATCGCCAGCACCGCCTTTTTGCAGGTGCCGGAGGGGCGGCGCTATGTAGTGCCTGTGCAGGAGCAGGCCGCCTATGAAGCGATGCTTGGTACCGTGTGCATTCCGGAGGGCGATGTACAGGCAATCGCGCCCGATACGCAGGTGCTGTTTGACCCAGCCACAGGCGCTGTCACCGGCTACGCGGGCTACAGCGCGGATGTGGCGGTGCCTGCCAGCATTGAGGGCACTCCAGTGACCGCCGTGGCCGACCGGGCGTTTCTCACCAACCAATGGGTGCGGCGGCTGACCCTGCCGGAAGGCATCACCAGCATTGGCAAGCAGGCGTTCTTCGGCTCCACCCTGGGGGCTGTGACGCTGCCCGGCACCCTTAAAAGCATTGGCGAGGAAGCCTTCGCCGCCGCCCAGCTGATGACCCTGCAGTTGCCTAACAGCCTGGTGGACATTGGCCCCTCCGCCTTTGCCAATGGGCGCTTCAGTGAAGTGACGGTGCCGGAGGGGGTCACCATCATCCCCGAAAAAGCCTTTTCGCAGTGCTGGAAGCTGGAGACCCTGATGCTGCCGGCCAGCCTTCAGCAGATAGGCCCGCAGGCTTTTGCCGGCAACAACATGCTCAGTTACATCGTCTTTGCGGGAAACACCCCGCCTGACATGGCGCCGGACGCCTTCCTGGACTGCGTCGCCATCGCGGACATTGACATCGCCTGGGACGCGGACAAAAAAGCGGCGGAGGCCTTTCAGCAGGCTTTCACTGCCCTGGGTTTGCCGGACGGGCAGTTCACCGTCTGGCGCGCCAACCCGCCGGGCGAGCCGCCCTACCCCGTCACCGCGACCTTTGTGTTTGACGAAACCACCCAGCTGATATCCGGCTACAAGGGCACGATGGACAGCATGACCATGTTCTGGGACCACTGGAAACAAGACGGCAGCGCCACCCTGCCGGTCAAGGGTTTGGGCGCCGGCGCGTTTGAGGGCAGCACCATGAAACACTTCTCCGTGCCCCACTCCAACGCCTTTGAAATCATCGGCGAACGGGCCTTCGCGGACAGCCAACTGGAAAGCATCTACCTGTTCGACTCCGTCACGGTCATTGGCCGGGAGGCCTTCCGGGGCTGTGTGAACCTGAAGGAAGTCGTGCTGCCGGACAGCGTTCAGCGCATTGGCGAGGGCGCGTTCAAAGGCTGTGACAGCCTGGAGCGCGTGGTGCTGCCCGCGGGCGCTGAACTTGCGGGCGACCTGGGGCTAAAACCAGAAACCGTGTTCATTACCAAGGACGCCACCGATGAGCAGGTCACGGCAATGGCCGCGTCGCTTGACTACCCCTGGTACCTGACCCTGCCCAGGGTTGGCGAGCAAAGCAGCTTTGTGCCCATGCCGGACACGTACGTCCCCAACCCTGAGGCCGATTTCGACTTTGACCCCGACACCGGCGCCATCACCGGCTACAGCGGAAGCGCAAACGTGGTGGTGGTCCCCCGCGCCATCGGCGGTGTTCCGGTGACGGCCATCCAGTACCCCGGCTTCTCCAACCTGACGGTGCTGAGCGTCGCCCAGGGCACGCAGGACAACGTCAGCCTGCAGCAGGTCATCCTGCCGGAAACCATCCGAACGATATCCGACAGCGCGTTTTTAAACTGCACCTCGCTTCAGCGGGTGGACTGCTATGGCCCGGTGGACCTGGTGGGCATCCGCGCGTTTGAAATGTGCACCAGCCTAACCGACGTAGTGTTTTACAACAACGTGCGGGAACTGGGCTTATACGCCTTTAACAAGTGTGAAAGCCTGCAGACCGTGCAGTTGGGCACCAAGTTGGCGGCATTGCCCGAAGGCGCCTTCTGGGGCTGCGGCTTTGCGGGCGAACTGGCGCTGGATGTGCCGGACATCGGCCCCTGGGCGTATAAGGACTGCCCGGGCATCACCGCCGTGCGGGTCAGCCCCGCGGTGCAAAGCATTGGCGACGGCGTGTTCCAGGGCATGACCGCGCTTGAGACCGTGACCTTTGACCGGGCCGACCCCGCCATTTTAAAGGACAGCACGATGCCCTTTGACCCCACACTCACCAACCTCACCCTGGTGCTGCCGGCGGATGCCCCGCAAGACACTGTGGCCGCGTTTGAAAGCATCCTCCAGCAGAACATGCTGCCCAGCGACGGCAGGGCGGTGCTTGCTACACCGTAATCATTCCACTCACAAGCAAAGGCCCCGCTTCCAAGTGAAGCGGGGCCTTTGAGTTTAGTTTTTAATCAGTCCGTCATGCGGTCCATGTGTTCCGTGATGTCGGCCTCGGCCTGCCAGGCAGTAAGGGCTTCTTCCCAGGTGGTGGTCTTTTTGTTGGTCAGCAGGGTGTCGTGCAGCCCCTGGCGCACGGTGTCATAGTCCACCGGACCTTCGGGAATGTCCGCCGCGTACTGCACCACATAGTAGCCGTAGATGCCGGGGGAGGGTTCGCTGACATCGCCCACGTTTTCAAGCGCCATGGCGGGCTCGACAAAGGCGGTGTCAAAGGTGGCGAAGCCTTCGCGCACGGCGTAGCCGGTGGCGGGCATGCCCGGGTCTTCGTTCAGCTCTTCCACCAGCGCGTCAAACTCCTCGGTCTTCGCGCGCTCCACCACGGCCTGGGCCTTGGGCAGAATGTTCTGGTAGCCTTCGTTGCGGGCGGCCTCCAGCAGCAGGTTTTCCTGCTCGGCCTTCAGCTGCGCGGCGGCCACGGCTTCCTTCAGCCCGGTCTGCTCGTCTTGCAGTTTCTTGCTGTCTTCTTCCGACAGGCCTTCTGCCTTCAGCGCTTCTTCGTTGGCGGTCAGCGCTGCCTGCGCGCCCGTCAGGGCGGTGTCGGCTTCGGTCTTCTTGGCATTCTGTTCGTCAATCTTCGTCTGGTCTTCCGCCAGGAACTTCACCAGCACCTGCTTGATGTAGCGGTAACCTTCCGGCGCGTAGTAGCTGACGCCGCCGCCGTTAATGGTGGTGCCGTAGGTGTCCGGGTTTTCGGCGTAGGCGGTGCGGTCCTGCTCCACCTTCTGGTCATAGTCGGCGCGGATTTCCTCGTCTTCCACAACCACGTCCTTGGTGGTGGCGGTCTGCAGTTTATCGCTGATGAGCTGCTCCAGCACGCCTTCACGGACGGCATCCTTGGTGACGCCCAGGTCTTCCGCCAGGTGTTCCACTTCTTCTGTCAGGGCATCGCCCTCCAGCTCGGTCTCGGGCAGGTAGCTGTTCTTCACCCACTCAAGGGTGGAAGTCCATTCGGTGTCCACCTGCTCGTCCAGCTGTGTTTGCTCTTCCTCGGTCAGGGTTTCCAGGCCCTGCGCCTTGGCCTGCTGGCTGATCAACTCCTGGCGGATGGCCATGTTCTTGGCGTTGTCCAGCACCTGGTCAAAGTCAATGGCCGGGGGCTGCATGCCGTACATCTGGTACATCTGCTGCATCTGGTATTCCTGGTTGAGCAGCCCGTTGTACATGCCGGTCATGGTCTGCTTGTCGATGTCCGTGCCATTGATGGACAGCACCACCTGCCGGGCGTCCACCTCGGGGTCTTTCACCACCAGGTTGCAGCCGGTCAACACTAGCGCGCACACCAGCAGCATCGCGAACAAGGTCTTTTTCATCAAGTTCTCTCCATTCTCAAACGGCCTCACGCCGCAAACTTCTACAAGCGGGATTATACAGCCTGCGCCGCCTTTGGGCAAGGATGCAAGCCCCGGGAGCGCATGTTTCACCGCCGCCTTTTGCGGTTACGATAGAGGAAGCGGCCTTACAAAGCCAACATAAACGGAGGTAAACGCGATGAAATCGATGACCGAACCCTATATCCTGTCAAACGGCGTGCAGATTCCCTGCCTGGGCTTTGGCACCTGGCAGGTGGAGGACGGCGATGAGGCCTACCAAAGCGTACTGGAAGCGCTGAAAGCGGGCTACCGGCACATCGACACCGCGCAGGCCTATGGCAACGAGCAAAGCGTAGGCCGGGCGCTGAAGGACAGCGGAATCCCCAGAAACGAGGTGTTTATCACCTCCAAGCTGGCCAACCCCGTGCGCGGGTATGACGAAACCATCCAGGCCTTCAATGAAAGCCTGCGCAAACTGGACACCGACTACATGGACCTGTTTTTGATTCACTGGCCGCGCCCGCACAAGTACAGGGACGACTGGCAGCGCATGAACGCGGAAAGCTGGCGCGCCATGGAAGACCTGTACAAGGAAGAGCGCGTGCGCGCCATTGGCATCAGCAACTTCCTGCCCCACCACATCCGCGAGCTGATGAACACCGCCACCGTAGCCCCCATGGTGAACCAGATTCGCCTGTGCCCGGGCAACACCCAGGACGAAGTGGTGGACTACAGCCGCGACATGGGCATGCTGCTGGAAGCTTACAGCCCGCTGGGCGTAGGCAAAATCTTCCAGGTGCCGCAAATGAAGGAAATGGCCGAGAAGTACGGCAAGACCATCGGCCAAATCGCCCTGCGGTGGAGCCTGCAGCGCGGCTACCTGCCGCTGCCCAAGTCCGTTACCCCCAGCCGCATCAAGGAAAACACCCAGCTGTTTGACTTTGAACTGGCCGAGGAAGACATGCAGCGCATCAGCGAACTAGAGGGCGTCTGCGGCTACAACAGCGACCCGGACGCCATCACCTGGTAAATACTCAGCAAAGCAATAAGCCCCCACGGCGTACAGCATGGGGGCTTGTTCTTTGCGGTTGCTCCTATTTCTCTAGCAGGGCAAGCGTGCCGCCCACCTCCAGCAGGCGTTCGCCATCGCGCTCCGCGGTCATGGAAAAGCGGTCGTCCGCCGCCATCAGGCTGAGGGTCACAGGCCCGCCGGGCAGTATTTCCTGGCGGTAGTTGGTGGCCAGGGCGGCAATGCGGCGGCGCTTCAGCAGGTCCCCGCCCAGGTCGTCCGCGGCCAGCAGGTCGCACACCCAATCCGCGCAGCGGGTGTTGTTGACATGCTGGTTCTGGTCGATGTCGGAAAACAGCACCGGGCGCTGAGCGGCGCGGTGTTCCCCTTCCGCCACCAGCTGTACCGGGCGAGGGTAGGAGGTGTAGCGTTCAATGTCCGCGGTATCCGGCATGTGCGCCGCCACGGCAGGCAAGTCCACCATGCGGCGGGTGTGGATGTCCGCCAGTGTCCACCCACCCACGGCGCGGGCAAGCAAGGTGCCGTCCGCCGCCAGGAAGTGGTGGTACCGGGGGTAGAGCCCGCGGCGAGAAGGCCCCGGCCAGGTGGTCGCCGTGACCATGTCCCCCACCTGCGGGTGATGGAAGATTTCCAGTTCGTTGCGGGTCAGCACCCACACAGCGTGGTGCTGTTCAATCATCTGCTCCCGGCTCAGCCCCAGGTGGGCGGAGTGGGTGCCCGCCATCTCCTGCATGACGGCCATGACGGCACTGGGTTTCCAGGCGCCGTAGCGGTCCTGCTGCATGGGGCGAAACATGAACTGCTCTTCTAAAACGCGCATGAGCCTATGCCTCGTACTGGAATACCGCCTCGCGGATGATTTCGCTGACGGTGGGGTGGGGGAACACAATGCGCTTGATTTGGGCAAGCGTCATCCCCATGTCGATGAAGGCGGCGACCGTCACAATAAACTCGGACGAGTAGTTGCACAGCAACTGGGCGCCAAGCACCCGCTCGGTCTCCGGCGCTATCAGCAGCTTCATGATGCCGTTGCCGCCTTCGTTTTCCGCCTGATAGCGGCCGGCAAAGCGCATGGGCAGTTTGACGGTTTTGTGGGGGATGCCCTTTGCCTGGGCCGAAGCCTCGGTTTCGCCCACGCCGGACAGCTCCGGATTGGTGTACAGCACCGCCGGGATGGCGTCATAGCGCATGGCATCATCCTGCCCCAGCATGTTGTTCACGGCCACTTCAGCCTCGCGGTAGGCGGTGTGGGCCAGCATGCTGCGGCCGTTCACGTCCCCCGCCGCGTACACATGGGGCACGTTGGTGCGCATGCGGTCGTCCGTCACCACAGCACCGCGCTCCAGCGCAACACCCAGGTCCTCCAGGCCGATGTCCCGGGTGTTGGGCCTGCGGCCGATGGACAGCAGCACCTTGTCCGCGGGCACCTCCTGCGTGGTGCCATCCTGCTCAAAGCGCACCGCCCCGTCCGTCACCTCGGTGACCCGGGCCTCCAGTTCAAAACGGATGCCCCGCTTCTCAAAATCTTTCTTCAGCAGCTCCACCAGTTCCTGGTCGGTTTCGCCGGCGATGTGGTCCAGCATTTCCACCACGGTGACCTCGCTGCCCACCGAGCAAAAGTAGCTGGCCAGCTCCAGGCCGATGATGCCGCCACCGATGACACACAGCCGCTTGGGCACACTGTCCAGGTCCAGTATTTCGCGGTTGGTGAGCACGAAGCCGGCATCAAACCCTTCTTTGACGCCGGGAATAGGCGGCACCGCAGCGGCGGAGCCAGTGGCCACCAACAGCCGGGTGCCCAACAGGGTGTCCTCGCCCGCCTGCACACGGAAGGCATCCCCTTCCTTGCCCGCGATGACGCCCCGGGCACTGTAAACCGTGACCGCTTTGGCGCGCATCTGCGCCTTCACGCCCGCCACCAGGGAGCGCACCACCTTGTTCTTGCGTTTGATGACAGCGGCGTGGTCAATGTGAAGCCCTTCCGCCGTGACGCCGTACTTGTCGCCAAAGCGGACGCCGTCATATAGTTTGGCGCTGTACAGCAGCGTTTTGGTGGGGATGCAGCCTTCATTCAGGCATACGCCGCCCAGGTTTCGCTCCTCCACCAGCGCCACTTTCAGGCCCGCATGGCCAGCGCGCTCCGCGGCCAGGTAGCCGGCGGGCCCGCCGCCCAGCACAATCAAATCAAACATGGTGCCTCCTCCATGCTCGCGGCCAAAGCCGCAGCGAATATCGTTTGCCAAATTGTAACACGGGCACAGGGCTTCATCAACCAAAGGGCCATGGTATGAAAATGGCGCAGAAAGCCCGGGAGGTCCAGGAGGGTCGAAACCCTCCTGGCAACAATCGTCCTCGGCGACATGCGCGGCGAGGACGGGCCACCAGGGGTGGTCATGGAGGGGCATCCCCTCCATGCATCATCGTTCCCGGCGGCGTGTACGCCGGGAACGCAGGCATTCCACCCGCAGGAGCTTACCCCGCAGCGGGTGGAATGCCTACCGCTCAGTTTTCGCGGCCGTGCCGAAGGCGCAGCGAAAACTGCAGGGCGCCGCAAAACCTTAGTTTTGCGGCGATTGGAAATGTTGCGCCTGCGCCTCAAACATCGTCCGGTACAGGTTATGCCCCCGCATCAGGTTGTGATGGCTGTCAAAGCCTGCCACCTTGCCGTCCTGCAGCAGCAGGATGCGGTCGCAGAAGGTGGAGGAGCTCATGCGGTGGGAGATGAAAATGGCCGTGCGTCCCCGGGTCAGCTGGTGGAAGTGCTCGTATACTTCGCTTTCGGCCAGCGGGTCCAGCG
>CAYFSN010000044.1:0-15804 GCA_964345845.1 uncultured Christensenella sp. | reverse complement strand
ATTTTGATAGCCAGTGTATCAAAATTAGCGTTCTTATATGGTGGAGGTGAGGGGAATCGAACCCCTGTCCGAAGATTCAGCAGTATGATTTTCTCCGAGCGGAGCCATTCGTTTGCATTCCCTTGGTAAGCCGCTGAATGGCGGGCTGCTTACCTTAGTAGCTTCTTATGCCGGTAACACCCCGAAGCGTTGATGAAACCCGTTCCTCACATCAATGACGCCAGTTTACCGAAGCCGTGAGCGCTTTGGGCTGACGAACGCAGCCTTAGGCTGCGAAAGCGAATTGCTGATTGTTGTCAGTTATCGTTTGTCCCCGTTGGTACGCGGTTCAGGGGCCGCGGCTCGCTTACCATACCTCCGACGATCCCCGTCGAAACCAGTACACCCCCAGGTGTGCCGCTTCGAAGGCGCCGGGCATTCCCGGGCTGCCATCGCAGGTGGCTAATGCTATTATACCACGCCGAGGGGATGGTATGCAATGCAACCAGAACACACCAAATGCCGTTGTACCTGTGCGGCAATCGGTTAGGCAAATACCCCAAAGCATATACTAAGAGCGGTAGCATCATTGGCGTTGTCCTCTGTACTACTGCTGTATGCTACGCGAAGTGGGCTAATGGCCCATGCGATGGTTGACCACCGTTCCCCTATCCTACATCATCTATGTCCCATAACCGACGCTGCCTTGCCTCAGAACACCAAGTCGCCATCACAGTTGCTCTTCACTATTAAGAACACCCTTAGGCACAGTAGTTGACATCATCCAACAATCACCACTAGCAAGCACAACAGGCCTATGCGGGCGGGTTCTTGCGCGGTTTTCACTGCACGCTACCTATGTAGCGCAAACCCGGCATTGCACACCCATTCCCCTGCACTCACGCGCCAGCGAACCTACCTCACTCAACTACTGCCGGATCAGCACCCGCTTCCCGGTCTTCCGGCTTTCCTCCGCGGCGAATGCCATGAGATGGCTTTGGAGAGAGACAGCAGCGGAGGTTCGGGTGCTTTGGGTTTCACCGCGAAGCGCTGCCGCAAAGTCGCCCAGCAAGCGGGTGTCGCCGCCGCCGTGGCCGGAAATGAGGGTCTCTGCGTTGATCTGGAAGGTATGTTGCTGGTTATCCAAGAACTTGGTCAGCATCAGTTCACCGTTGTCCAGATGCCCGCGCACGTCCCCCTTAGTACCATAGATGCGAATGGTTCTGGTGTTTTCGCTGGAGAACCCGGTCATGCTAAACGATGCTAGCACGCCGTCCTCCATCATGAAAAGCGCGGATTGCCTGTCGTTGACGTCATTGTCGCAGTGGTATACGCATCGTCCGTAGCGGCCGGTTTTCAGCGCCTGGTAGCGCGCGTCAAAGGAGGTGTCGGTTGATATGATGTTGCTGGGCCAACCTACATAACTGATGGGCTTCATGTACAACCGCGGCGCAAAGTACGGGCAGGTCTGCTCATGGGGGCAGCCATCCAGGCAGTAGTGCGGAGCGCCATCAGGCGCGTTCTCAGCGCGAAAGTGGCCCAAATGCCCTTCACTCATCACAGACACACACCTTTTCCCGGTGAGGTAGCCAATCAAATCTAAGTCGTGGCAGGACTTGGCCAGAATAAAGGGGCTGGATTCGTCTTCACGGTTGAAGATGCCGCGCACATAGGAATGGGCAAAGTGCCAGTGGGCCACATTCTCCGTCATCACCAGATTGGTCACTTCACCAATGTCGCCGCCCATGACAATGTCCCGCAGTTTTTCAAAGAATGGCGCGTAGCGAAGCACGTGGCAAACCATCACCATCAGGCCCTTCTCTTCCGCCAGGGAGACAATGTGCCGGCACTCCTCTTCGCTGGGCGAGATAGGCTTTTCCAGCAGCACATGCATTCCCTTTTCCAGGGCCGCAATGGTGGTCAAATAATGCGCCCTATCCGGCGTGGCATTGATGAGCGCCGCAGCATGGCTGTTGTTCAGCGCCTGCTGCCAATCGCTGTAGAGCGCGTCCTGCGCAATGCCAAACTCCTGGCCAAAGGCCGCCAGCCTGTCCGCACGCGGGTCCGCTGCGGCGACAATGCGCAAACCATGCTCATTGGCGTAGCGCGCATAGGTTCGCCCTCGCCCGCCGCAACCAAACACTATGACATCCATCTGCATTTCTCTTCCCTATCCCGTTCCTGCTTAGCCTTCGCGCCGTACATCAGCGGTTTTGCCTTCCGGCATACGGATGTCCGCCGGGTCAAAGCCATTACACCCGGCCTCGTCCACATGCAGATGGAAATCCGGATGCGTTTTGAGAATGCTGGCGGGCACCATCGGATCAGGCTTGGGCGCCAGCAGTGTTTTGCGAATGGCCTCTGCCTTCACCGCGAAGGGTACACAGCTAACAATAGTCTCGCACCGCATGATTTGCTGTACCGTCATGGAAATGGCCTGTTTGGGTACAAGGTCCAGGCTGTCAAACCAACCCTCGCCCACTTGCTGCCGCTTGCAGGCGTCGTCCAACGTGACTACCTTGTACGCCGCGGGGTCATCAAAGTCCGCGGGCGGATCGTTAAACGCAATGTGCGCATTCTCACCAATGCCAATCAGTCCGATGTCCACCGGGCCGCGGGCAATTGCCTCGGACAGTATGGGGATGCAATCCGCATTATCCGTCACCCAATGCACTGCCTTCAACTGCAGGTGATCCACGAACCGTTCCTGTAAATAGCGGCGGAAACTGGCCTTGTGGGTAATGGGCAACCCCACATACTCATCCAGATGGAACATCTCCACGCGTGACCAGTCCACATCACTGTGAATCAGCGCTTCAATGGTGGACAACTGCGATGCACCTGTGGAAAGCACTAGCCGCGCCTCACCGCGCTTCTCAATAGCCTCAGCGAGGCGCTTGGCGGTAAAGGCCGCTGCTAGCGCACCAAGTTTTTCGGGATTGGGATGAATGGTAATCTTCATGTGGTTCCTTCCTTTCCGTTGTGCCGATTTCCTGCGAAAACCCCTGGCAGAATGAACTGCCACAGGGTGTGGTCCGGTTTTGGGTGCATTAGCTGCTGATACAGCCACTGCAAATCATGTGCGCCCTCTGGGTTGATAGCAAATGTTTCACCGAATATCTGCGCGTAACGGGCATATATTTGGAGGGGGCCTTGCGCATGGACTGTTACAGGGCACTGCAGTACATCCTTGATGTACCGAATGAGCTGAATCAACGCCGCCGTGCGGAGGCCGGCCAGGCTCTTTCCCAACCGCATTAGCCAACTGTTGGCTTGATACAACCAACCAAACATGGCGTCTGGCGCTGTCCCTTCGAGGTCACTAGACGACATGCCCGGCAAGGCGCATACCAACACCCGCTTGCCCTGTTCGCATCCGCTTAGAACAGTATGCTTGTTGGCTTCGCATTCGGCAAGCCCTTTATCGAAAAGGTACAAGTCACACCCGGAAGCCGGGGCAGCATGCTGACCAACAAACAACAAAGCCTCGACCGTGAAGTCATCATTGGTACAAACAATGCGCTCTTGTGTAAGCCCATGCCAATCCACCATAGGCTCAATTTGAACCGAAGGCGGTCTTTCTGGCAGACACGCCGTGATCCCGTCAATGACAGCTTGTTCATTCACCGCGTACTTGGTTGGTCTACAAAGGGCTTTCAAGTCAAGGCTGCTCCCCCACCCATGCTGCACGCTGCCTCGCTTTGTACTCCACAGTGCTTCGGACGCTACGGCTTTGGGTTCAGGCGAGTGCCCACATTGAGGCAACCCCAAGTGCTGTTTGGCAAACTGCCCCACCGCCAGCGCCATGCCGTGGGTGTACTGGTGGGTCACGTTCTCCTGGTACAGCTGCAGGTTCGCAGGCGAACCTAAGCGACTATAGGCGCGCCGCGCGCAGCTGACGGAGTCATGAAGCCCCTCGATGGGGAAGAAGTCCTGCTCCGCCGCAAGCACCAATAGGAGCTTTGGTGCGAACGCCATCATCAGGTCATCATGATCCACGGTATGCTCGAGCGTGAGGGTGTTTGGCCATACTTGCTCGGCATCCTGCGGTTTGCCGGAACGCCAGATGGCCTGCTGGCTGCTGAGATATGTGCCCACCGCCGCTGCCTTCACCCGGTCGTCCAACAGTGCCAGCACGATGCTCTGGGTGCCGCCGCCGGAGTTGCCTGTCACCATGAGCCGTTTCGCATCCACCTGGGCAAGTCCGCATAGCACGGTCAGCGCAGCCATGGCATCTCGCATGAACCATCGCATGGGGTTCTGTCCCTGGGCGAAGGCAGCCAAACCAGCTGCGTCATGCGCGTGGGTGGGGCGCAGCGGTTCATCGTCCACATACGCCGTACGCTCTCCCTGTCCCGCGATGTCCGGGCACAGCACCACCAACCCCTGTTGCGCCAGCAGCTGACAAACTTCCTGGTAGCGTGTTTCTTGCTTTCCCTCGATTTCGTGCCCGCACAGGAAAAGCACACCAGGTTGCTGGCCCCGCAAATCTTGGCGCTGATATATCAACGCAGGGACAGAAACGCCTGGCGCCGCTTGGTACACCACGCGTTGCACGATGAGTTCGTTGACGCTAAACTGCCCTAGTTCCTCAAAGCCCGTGGGCCGAGGCGTGTCAATCGGCCCAACGGCAGCCGTCAGCGTCTGCACAACCTGCCGCTGATAGGCTTTCAGGGCATCGACATCGTCCGCGGCAAACAACGCATCCTTCCTTTGCCGCGCCAAGTGAAGCACGCGCTCAAGGTGGCTGTTAATGTACTGATAGAGTGCGCTATTGTTCATCGGGTGTTGCCGCTTATCCTCAGGTGCATTGCCTACTCCTTAATGGCGCCCACCATAACCCCCTGCACAAAGTACCTCTGCAGGAAGGGATACACAAACAGAATGGGCAGGATGACCACAATGATGGTGGCGTACTTGATTTGCATGGCCGATATGGCCTGCTGCAGGGCGTCGCCTACACCGTCCGCCATCAGCTGCTGGTTTTGTACCAGCAGGCGCACAAGGAACATCTGAAGCGGCTGCTTTGCCTGGTCCGGCAGGTACAGCAGTGCCGTAAAGTACGTGTTCCAATGGCCTACCGCGTAAAACAATGTCAGCACCGCGATAACAGGCATAGAGATGGGCATGATGATGCGCATCAGGATGGTCACGTTATTGGCACCGTCCAGGGACGCGGACTCCTCCAAGCTGAGAGGCAACCCAGAAAAGAAGGTGCGGGCGATGATCATATTATACACAGAAATGGCGCCGGGGATAATCATCACCAGCCGATTGTCGTACAGCCCCAGGGCGCGTATCAGCAGGAAATTTGGTATCATGCCGGCATTGAAGAACATGGTGAGGTTCACAAAGACGCTGAGGGGTTTTCTGCCCCAGAAGGTCTGCTTACTCAGCGGGTAAGCCAGCATCACGGTCATCAGCACATTCACAGCCGTGCCGGCTACGGTGTACAGGATGGTGTTGCCATAGGCCTGCCAAAGCCCCGGCTCCTGCAGCACCCGGGCGTAGGAATCCAGTGTCAACCCCTTTGGCAGCAGCCAGACATCCTGCCTAATGACATGCACCGCGCTGCTCAGCGACATGCTGATGACATACACGAAGGGATACAGCGTGATAATCAGCACCGCAATCATGCACAAGATGACAAAGGCGTAGAACAGGCGCTCCCCCGCGGTTTCCCGGATGGGGCCGGAGCGGTATTTTCTCAAGGTGCTCATCTCTTCCCCTCCTTAAAACAGCGAGATGCTGGATACGCGCTTGCTGACCCAGTTCACCATCAGCAGCAGTGCCAGGTTCACCACGGAGTTAAACAGCCCTACCGCGCTGCCAAAGCCATACTGGCCATCCAGTATGCCCCGGCGGTACACATAGGTGGCGATGACGTCCGCGGTTTCGTAAGTGGCGGGCGAGTACAGCAGGTTCACCTTCTCAAAGCCGATGTTCATGATTTTGCCGAAGTTCATAATCAGCAAAATGATGACCGTCGGCGCGATGGAAGGCAGGGTGATGCGGCGAATCATCTGCATGCGGTTGGCGCCGTCAATCTTCGCTGCCTCGTACAGCTGGGGGTCTATTGCCGAAATGGCTGATAGGTAGACGATAGACTCATACCCAAAGCCTTGCCAGATGCCGGAGCCAATGTACAGCGTGCGGAACCACCCCGGTTCCGCCAGGAAGTGGATGGGTTCGCCGCCCAGTCCTTCGATGATGCGGTTAAACAGGCCGTCATAGGGGTTGACGAACATTTGGAGAATGCCCACCATGACCACCACAGAGATGAAGTAGGGCAGGTAGCTGACCGTTTGTACAATGCGCTTGAAGGGGCCGACGCGCAGTTCATTAAGCAGCAGGGCGAACAGCAGCGGTACAGGAAAGCCGAATACGATACCGTAGAAACTAAGCAGCACCGTGTTGCGCAGCAGCCTTGGGAAGAACGGCGAGGTAAAGAAACTGCGGAAGTTATCCAGCCCCACAAACTTGCTGCCGAAAAAGCCCAACCGCGGGCTGTAGCGCTGGAATGCGGTGATGACCCCAATCATGGGGCCGTAGGAAAAGATAAGAAAGTACACAATGCCCGGGAGGACCAAGAACCACAGGAACTTGTCCCGCTTGAGGTAGGCAAGCGGGCCGCGGGGTTTGCCGGACAGCGTACCCGAGGGTGCGGAGTCAACGTTGTGCATGATGGACCTCCCCTGTTGTCGGGCGGCCGGCCGTTTGGCCGGCCGCCCAGGTAAATGAACGTGCTTGGTTAGACCTTAGTTGCCGTCTGCCTGGTAGCGGTCCCACTGCTGCTGGCGCACCTGGGTGACCTGCTCCAGCCCAAGGGCTTTGATGTTGTCAACGAACTTGTCAAAGTTATCCAGGCTTTCCGTGCCCATGATGAACTTGGTGACCATTTCATCGCGGTAGGTGTTGATGTCCACCTGGTACTGTCCCACAATGGCCTGCTCGTCGTCCGTCAGCATCAAGCCCAGGGGGAAGTTGGCCACGTTGTATTCTGCGTACATTTCGGCCGCGGCGTGGGTCTCCGGCAGGTGGGCAATGGATGCCATGGCCTGGTAGGAACCATAGCCCTGCAGGGATCTGTTCCACGGCATGGTGGGGGTCGCGCCGCGCTGACGCAGCAGGGCGCTCAACGGGGTGCCGTCGGGGTTGTTGGTAGCAAACTCGGTAAACTGCGGCACGCCGTCCACGATTTCAAAGGTTTCGCCTTCAATGCCAAAGCCGGTGGCGTAGGTGCCTTCCATGCTGGCGACCACATAGTCGATGAACTTGAACTTGATTTCCAGGTCTTCGGTGCCCTCGGTGAAGGCAAACTGACCGGAAATCGGGCCATAGCGTTCCACGTACTGGGAAATGGAAGATGCTGCGTCCTTCACAGGCGGCGGAACGATCATGTACTTGCCTTCAATGCCCGCATCCGCCAGCGCCTTGTTAAAGGTGACCAGGCCGTTGAGCGCGCGGAACACGCTGCCCGACTGGTTGGTGGTAATTTTGCGCAGCAGAGATTCAAAGTTCTGCGTGGAGAACTCCTTGTCAATCAGCCCCGCAGCGTACGCTTGGTTCAGCCAGGTCAGCAGTTCCTTCATTTCAGGCTTGATGTAGTCGTACTCCACCTTGCCTTCCGCGTTCACGTTCCAGCCGTCGCTGCGGTGCAGCCGCAGACCAAAGGCGTTGCCGAAGATGGTGGTGCCGATGAGCGTGTTGTCGTTGGTGAAGGGAATCTCATCGCGTTCGCCGTTGCCGTTGGCATCGTTCTCCAGGAACGTGGTCCACATGTTCATCCAGTCATCCAGGGTCTTGGGCGGCTCCAGGTCAAACTTTTCCAGCCAGTCCTGACGCACGTAGTATACGTAGGGGTCCGCCTGGGCGGCGCCAGCCACGTCGGAGGTGTAGAAGTAGACACGGCCGTCCGTGGTGGTTACAAAGGGCTTGATGTAGGGGTTTTCCTCATACAGCTTGCGGGTGTAGTAGCCATGCTCGGCAATCAGGTCCGTCAGGTCGACAAATAGGCCGTCTTCCACGTACTGCATGGGGTTGGAGGGCACGCGGATAAAGTCCGGCAAGCCGGCGCCGGCTGCCAGCCGGGTCTGCATGACCGAGTTATACTCATTGGAGGGAATGACCTCCCACTCAATGTTGATGCCGGTGTCCTTTGCCAGTTTTTCCCATACGGGCAGGTTGCTGGCGTAGCCATAGCCGCTTTCGTTGTTTTCGTAGGTCGCGATGGTGATGGTGACCGAACCGTCCGTCACCAGGGGCAGGTCGTAGGGCTTGGCTTCCTCGGCCAGCGCGCCGGCTGCCGGCAGCATCAGAGCCAGACAGAGCACGCCCAGAAGCAGGGTCCTGAGTTTGAGTTTCATCCAGTCTTCCTCCTTAATGTTTGTTTGCTATCGTTACCCGCGTTATCTCACGGGTTCAACAGTTCATCGATGGATACCGGGCGGTTTTCGCGGATGCTGGTGTTGGCGGCAATGCCAATCATCGCGGACATGATGCCCTCTCTGGAGCCGGCGAACTGCTTCAGCGGGTCCGCCGCCTCTTCGCCCAACAGCATCCGTAGCAGTTTCTCATCGCCGCCGCCGTGGCTGCCCTTGCCTTTGGGGAAGCGGTGGATTGTCTCCTCACCGTTGGCGGTATACAGGCTGATTTCCTCCAGGTCGCCATGGCTGTGGGGGCCGGACAGCACCTGTCCGATTTCCATGCGGCCGTCAGTACCCGTCAGGCGCATGTTCCATCCCTCATAGGGGCTGTAGGCCACCAGGGAATAGCTGAGCAAAGCGCCGCCGGAGTACTTCACCGCCAGGGACATGGTGTCATAGATGTCGATGTCCGGCGCGAACACACAGCGGTCCCGGAAGTAGCCGTCCTCTTCCTCCGCTTCAAAGTACATGTGCTTGATGTAGGGCACGTCATAGTCTTTGAAAACGCGGTCACAGGTGCCCTTATGAGCGCAGGTCAGGCACCGCTCCCCTGTTTCCGCTCGGTTTGGTCCGTAGTAGCGCAGGCTGCCGTTGGCCTGTACGGTGACGGGGTCCTCCTCCAGGAACCAATTGACAATGTCAAAGTGATGGGTGGCTTTGTGCACCAGCAGACCGCCGGAGTTGGCCATGTACCGGTGCCAGCGACGGAAGTAGTCCGCCCCATGGGTTTTGTCCAGCATGTATTCAAAGTGCACGTTCAGGATGTCGCCGATGGGCTTTTCCTTCAGCATGGCTTTGACTTGGGAAAAGTACGGCATAAAGCGGCAGTTAAAGGTAACGGCCACCTGCTTGTTGTACTGGCGCTCGGCGCTGAGGATGTCCAGACACGCCGCGCGGTCAATGGCGATGGGCTTTTCGCTGATGACCTCACAGCCAAAAGCAAACGCCTTGCGGATGTATTCAGCGTGGTAGCGATCCACCGTAGCCACAATGACTACATCGGGCCGCGTTTCCGCCAGCATCCGGTCAAAGTCGGAAAATATGGGCGCATCCGTCTTCAGCTGCTCGCGCACATACGCTGCGCGTTTTAGGTTGCTGTCACACAGCCCCACCAGGGTTGCCCGGTGCGCAAAGCGCTCCACAATGGCTTGGCCAAACATGAAATAACCCCGTGCGCCAGTACCTACAATTGCGTATCGTTTCATCTTCAACCTGCTCTCCAATCATTGCGATGGAACACGTGTTCCATGATGGGTAAAAAATAGTGTTGTCTGTTCCTACTGCAATATCTACAAAGCTTTGGTGGATTCGCGTCGAATGAGCTGGGGCACAATGGCCGCCAACTGCCGTGCCTGTACTTGTCCATCTTCATAGTAGCGCTCGTAATCATCTAATACGGACGCCACAATGGCCTCAATGGAGGGGCCGTAGGTATCCAGCGCGACCGGGTAGATGGAGATTTCCGGGATGTCGTCATAAGTGATGACGGACAAATCATCTGGAATGTTTATACCCAGGTTGATGAGGGTGTTAATCATGGCAAAGGCGGAGCCCTGTGAGTCCATAATGAGGGCGGTGGGGCGCTGGGCACTGTGCCAGAGCGCTTGAAAGCGCTGGTCCAATTCCTGGCGTTTCATGACAGACTGATAGTAAAACCCCTCCGGCGTGGTAATCATCATGCCCGGGCTGTAATCCAGCGACAAATCAAGCATCGCCCGCATGTAGCCCGCGCTCTTGTCGGAATCCTCTCCTACAAAGGCGATGCGCCGATGGCCCAAGCCCGCCAGGTGTTTGACTGCCTCGAAGGTGCCTGTCGCACGCTCAATGTTGAGCAAGTTGACGCCGTCACAATAGCCGCCCCCCGCGATGATGACCTGCCCTTGAAAGCGGTCACGCTCCTGGGCAAACTGCGCATCCGGCCGACAGGAAGGGCCGCTCCACAGCACGGCGTAGTCAACCAGGTGGCGGCGGAAGTTGTATAAGGCGCGTGCGGGCTTGGACATGGAGACGAACACGTCGATGTCGCGCCGGGCAGCCGCCTTTTGAAAGGTGGCGCACAGGTGGTAGTAAAACAAACCTTGGGCGCTGGGCCACACCAGGCCGATGCTGCGGTTGCGCTTGTTGGCCAGGTTGCGGGCGGCCAGGTTGGGTGTATAGTTCATGCGCTTGGCCAGCTCCATGATGCGCTGGCGCGTCTGCTCGTTTACGGTGGACACATTGTTAAGCGCCTTGGACACCGTGGAATGGCTGACGCCGGCTGCTGCCGCGATATCTTTAATTGTAACGCCCACGAATCCACCTCCTCAACGCTGTACATATGAAAACTTCTGTTGCGACAATATCACACGTGTTCCTTGATGTCAAGAACCAATGTGTGCTATAATTTCGACAAACAAATTCTGCCGGAAACCAACATTACCCGGCAGTCACAGGAGTATAGGGAGTATGACAACATTTGAAGGTCTGGATGTGACAACCCGTCAGAACACCAGGGTAACCGTTTCTGATGGCCGGGTCACGACAGTGGAGCACGTACCCCAGCAGGAGGGCACCCCGGACACGTATATCAGCCGGGGCTTTATCGACATACAAGTCAACGGTTATCGGGGGCATGACTACAGCAGCGATGACTTCACAAAGGATGACATCTACGCCATGGTGTCTATGCTGGCTGCCTCCGGCACCATGCGCCATGTGCCCACCATCATCACAGGCCCGCGTGAAACCATACTGAAAAACCTGCGCATCATCGCGCAGACATTAGCTGAGGACCCGCAGCTGCGGCTCAGCATCCCCGGCGTTCACCTGGAGGGCCCGCATATTTCTCCGCTGGACGGCGCGCGCGGCGCCCACAGCCAACGCTACGTGCGCAAACCGGACCTACAGGAGCTGGCCGATTGGCAGGAGGCAGCGCAAGGCGCCATCAAACTGGTGACGCTCGCGCCAGAGACCGAGGGCGCGGAAGCCTACATTCGTGAAGCCGTCAAGATGGGCATCCGGGTGGCCATCGGGCACAGCCTGGCGGAGCCAGAGCACATTGATGCTGCCGTCAAAGCTGGTGCTACCCTATCAACGCACTTGGGCAACGGCAGCCCGGCGATGCTGCCGCGGCTAATAAACCCCATCTGGAGCCAGTTGTCCCGGGATGAACTGTACGCCAGCCTGATATCTGACGGCTATCACCTGCCCCCCGCTGTGTTGAAGGTATTCGCACGGGCGAAGGGCCTGGAGCGCATTGTGCTGGTCAGTGACGTGGGCACCATGGGCGGCTTGCCCTTGGGGCGTTATCACTGGGGCGATACTTTGGTAGAGGTACACCCGGACGGCCACCTGGGCGTGGCGGATACCCCATACCTGGCCGGCGCCGGCCACTTGCTGGACCACTGCATTCCCGTATTTATGTACGCCACCGACAGCAACCTGAAGGACACCATCGCCCTGGTCACCACCCAACCCGCCCATTTCCTGCAACTGCCTGACTACACGACCGCGTTCCAGGTGGGCGAAACGGCTGACATCGTGTGCTTTGAAAAAGGCGCACAGCAACTGAACATCAAAGGGGCTGCGCTGGGCAGCAAGGTATACGAAGCATAGCAACGCTATAATGCCCGCCACGTAAAAACAGACGCGTTCTGCGTCTGTTTTTTGGCGAGAGCATATGGGAATCGAACCCATCCAAGAAGCTTCTAACCCCTTACACCGGTTTTGAAGACCGGGGGACACACCAGCACCCATCTGCTCCCATGTGGGTTTATGGTAGCGCATCGCAAAGGCATTGTCAATCGCGGCCGCTACCTTGCCAGCACCCGGGCGTCCCCGCTGGTCTTGGTCACGCCGCGTCGGTCCCAGTATTCCAGGATGGCCAAGGCGTACTTTCTGGAGGTGTTCAGCGCATCACGGAAGGCGGCGAGGGTCACAGCGCCGTCCGCGGCCTGCCGCTGCTCAAACTGGCGCATGGCCTCCTCCAGGTCTTCCTTTAGAAAGCTGATGTCCATGCTGACGGGCACCAGCAGACCGCCGTCCACCAAGTACTCCAGCACGCGGGCGTACTCCTTTTCATTGGCGTACTCCGTCTGCAATTCTGCCTTCTCCGGCGGCGAGAACCCGGCCCCCCGGTAGCGTGCCAGCAGGTCATCACGCAGGGCGCTTTGTTTCGTTGAGAAGGAAACGGAAAACCCAGGCAGCGCGTAGGCATTGCCCACTGCTGCGATGACTTCGCCTTCCACCAATTTGCCCATCGCAAGGTCAGCGTCATCCTCAGGCTGTTGGGGGAAACACAGCTTTCGCAGTTCTTCCTTGCGCATCCCCAGCCTGAGCGGGTGTTTTTCATGAAACACCGCCAGCGCCTCCTGCGCTTTTGCGCCGGCCGCTTTCAGGCTATCCTGATGCACATACAGGCCTTCGCGCAGTTGTACTGCCTGGCCGCCTGCAGCAAGTGCCTGCAGCGCCTCCAACGCCTTCTCAGGCGGCATGGCCGCCTGCAGCGCCAAGGCATCTGCCGCCACCAACCGGTGCCCATGGCCCAGCAGCAGTGCCTCCAACTTCTGCCGCTCGTCTCCCCCATGCATGTGCATCAGCCGCTCCAGCGCCCGTTGGCTGGAAGGGCGGTGCTTGTAGGGCTGGGGGTCCAACACAACGCCGCCGCCCACCGTTTCAAGCGGTGAGTAAAAGCGCAGCACAAAGGGGTCGCCCGCCTTGGCGGCCACCTGCTCTTCAAAGCGCAGTTGGCCGATGGTCTCTTCCCCCGGCAGCAGCTGCTCCACCCCGCCCAGCAGCACCACTTTGCACACCAGCTCACCGGAGCCGTGGTGAAAGTGCATCCTGCTGCCGTTGGTGATGACACGCCCCGCATCGGGCAGCAGGCGGATGGCGGCATCCAACATCATGCTGTTGCGCATGCTGCCGGGCTTGGCCAGCACGCTGCCCCGGGGCACATCCTCCTGCTTGGCCTTATGCAGGTTTACGGCCACCCGCTGACCCGCGTACGCGGTTTCCACCTTGCTGGTATGTACCTGTATGCTGCGCACCCGGAATACCTGCTCACCCGGGTAAATGCACACCTCGTCTCCTTCTTTCAGGGCGCCTTCTATCAGCGTGCCGGTCACAACGGTGCCAAAGCCCTGCATGGTGAACACCCGGTCCACCGGCATGCGGAAGGGCGTGTCTGCGCTCTTCTCTGGCATCTCCGCCACCAGGCGCAGCAGTTCTTCCCGCAGTTGCTCTATCCCCGCCCCTGTCACGGATGACACCGGCAATATGGGCGCATGTTCCAGGAAAGAACCCGCCAGTTCCTCCCGCAGTTCCTCGGTGACCAGCTGCAGCCAGTCTTCCTCCACCAGGTCTGCCTTGGTGAGGGCCACGCAGCCCTTTTGGATGCCCAACAGCTGCAGAATGCCCAGATGCTCTCGCGTCTGCGGCATGACACCTTCATCCGCCGCCACCACCAGCAAAGCGATGTCAATGCCGCCCGCGCCCGCCAGCATATTGCGGATAAACCGTTCATGCCCGGGGACGTCCACAATGCCCACCTGGCCGCCCTGCGGAAGCGGCAGGGACGCGAAGCCCAGGTCAATGGTGATGCCCCGGCGCTTCTCTTCCTCCAGGCGGTCGGTGTCCGTTCCTGTCAGCGCGCGGATAAGCGCAGTCTTGCCATGGTCCACATGGCCGGCGGTGCCGATGATGACATGCTTCATATGTTACTCGTGCTCCTTCAGCGCCAACTGCAGGGCCTCAGCCAGTGTGGGCAACTCATCTGCCGAAACCGTGCGCATATCCAGCACCAGGCTGTCCTGATGCAGGCGCCCAACTATTGGCGTGTTGCCCACGCGAAGCCGAGCGTACAGCGCTTCCACCGACCCATGCGGCAGGCGAATGCCCAGCCCAAAGGAGGGCAGCATTTGCCCCGGCGTGGAACCGCCCCCCACCTGCGCCTTAGTATCCACCACGGCAAGGTCTATCCCTTTAATACCGGAAAGCTGTACCTTCAGGCTTTCCGCTCGGTGGCGTGTAGCCTGCGGGTCTTCTGACAGCATGGCGTACAGGGGAATCTCGCGCCGGGCGATGTCCGGGTCACGCAGCAGCTGCAGTGTGCTCTCCAGCGCCCCCAGCGTCATCTTGTCGGGCCGCAACGCGCGCATCAGCGGATGGCGCTTCATGCGCCCAATCAACTCAGCGTCGCCCACCGCGATGCCGGCCTGGGGGCCGCCCAGCAGTTTATCGCCGGAGAAGCAAACGACATTGGCACCGTCCCGCAATGCTTGCGCGGGGCCGGGCTCATCCTTCAATCCCCACGGCTCCAGCGGCATCAGCGCGCCGCTGCCCAGGTCGTACAGCAGGGGCAGGCCGGCTTCTTTCGCCAATTGGGCCAGGCTTTCCACGGAGACCGACTCAGTGAAACCCACGATTTTGTAGTTGCTGCAATGTACCTTTAGCAGGGCCGCGGTGTCTTCCCCCATCGCCTGCTGATAGTCGCTTACCTTGGTTTTGTTGGTGGTGCCGACCTCCCGCAGTGTGCAACCGCTTTGCGCCATGATATCCGGCACTCGAAAGGAACCGCCGATTTCCACCAGTTCACCTCTGGACACCACCACTTCCCGCCCGCGGGCCGTGGCCATCAGCATCAGCAGGACGGCGGCGGCGTTGTTGTTTACCACCACGGCGGCCTGCGCCCCGAGCAGTTCGCTCAGCAGGTCTTCCACGTGCCGCTGCCGGTCACCCCGGATGCCAGCCTCCAAGTCAAACTCCAGCGCGCTGTAATGTACCGCCGCCTGTTTGGCGGCCTCCGCCGCGCGCAGCGCCATGGGCGCCCGCCCCAGGTTGGTGTGCAGCATCACCCCGGTGGCGTTGATGACAACGGGCTTGGCTGGTTTGAAAAGAACCGACAGGCGCTTATCGCATGCGTCCAGCAAAGCATCGGACGTCGGCAACGTGCCCGTGCCCGCAAGCAATTGCGCACGCACAGCTTGCAGTTCTGCCCTAAGCGCCTCCGCCGCCAAAGCGGCAGAGTACCTTTCGCACAGTTCCTTGCCCTTTTCCGTGTTCAGCACAGCGTCCACCTGGGGAATGCGGCGAAGCATCGCGGAAGTGTTCTCGGTCATGTCAGGCTCCATTTCTGTTGATGTCGCTTGCTATTGTACCATACGCGCAGCAGGAAGGAACAGCCGTTCAGCCTTGCCTAAACGGCAAGCAACCGCTATGATAAAGAAAACGCAGCAGAAGGGAGTGACCACCATGACAGACCGTGAGCGCATTCGCTTAACGATGATGACCTCCTGCGGCGGGTGAGCGGCAAAAACGGGACCGGGTGTCCTTGAAACCATATTGAGTCAGCTGCCTAAGGGGCCGGCTGACCCCCGACTGCTGGTTGGGTATGATACCGCTGACGACGCGGCGGTGTACC
>CAYFSN010000043.1:0-15916 GCA_964345845.1 uncultured Christensenella sp. | reverse complement strand
GAAAAGGGGATACGGCTATGATTGACCCTGTAGAAATGGAGGCTTTTTTTCGTATTCCAAATCAACTGACGATGGACAAACTGGTAGCGCTCTTCAAGGTGCGGGGCTTCATCTTCGCCGGCTCCGAAATATACGGCGGCCTGGCCAACACCTGGGACTACGGCCCGCTGGGGGTTGAGTTTAAAAACAATGTCAAGCGCGCCTGGTGGAAGAAGTTCGTACAGGAGTCCGACACCAATGTGGGGGTGGACGCCGCCATATTGATGAACCGTCAGGTATGGGTGGCCAGCGGCCATGTGGGCAGCTTTAATGACCCGCTCATGGACTGCAAAGCCTGCAAAACCCGCTTCCGTGCCGACCAAATGATAGAAGAAACCGCCAAGGCCAACGGTCAGGAGATCGAGGCGGACGGCTGGACGAACGAGCAGCTCGAAAGCTTCATCGAGGAGAAGCAGATTCCCTGCCCGACCTGCGGCAAGCACGATTTCACCCCCATCCGCAAGTTCAACATGATGTTCAAGACCCATCAAGGGGTCACGGAAGATACGGCTGCTGAAATCTACATGCGGCCGGAGACCGCGCAGGGCATTTTTGTGAACTTCAAAAATGTGGTGCGCTCTACCCGGCGCAAGCTGCCGCTGGGCGTCTGCCAGATTGGCAAATCCTTTCGAAACGAGATTACCCCCGGCAACTTCACCTTCCGCACGCGTGAGTTTGAACAGATGGAGATGGAGTTTTTCTGCAAGCCCGGCGAAGACCTGGAGTGGTTTAACTACTGGCGCACCTTCTGCCGGGATTGGATGCTGAACCTGGGCATCAAGGAAGACAACCTGCGCATGCGCGACCATGGCGAGGACGAGCTGAGCCATTATTCGGTGGCCACCACCGACTTTGAGTTTTTGTTCCCCTTTGGCTGGGGCGAACTGTGGGGCATTGCCGACCGGACGGACTTTGACCTAAAAGCCCACCAGGAACACAGCGGCGAAAACATGGAGTACATCGACCCCGTCACCAACGAACGCTACATTCCCTATGTGGTGGAGCCGTCCCTGGGCGCTGACCGCATGGCCCTGGCGTTCCTGTGCAACGCCTACGAAGAAGAGCAGCTGGAAAATGACACCCGCGTGGTGCTGCGCCTGCATCCGGCGCTGGCGCCGTTCAAGGCGGCGGTATTGCCGCTGCAGAAAAACAAGCTGGGCGACCTGTCCCGGCAGATTCACAAAGACCTTAGCCGCCATTTCATGGTGGATTACGACGAAAGCGGCTCCATTGGCAAGCGGTACCGCCGCCAGGATGAGGCGGGCACGCCCTGGTGCATCACGGTGGACTTTGACACCGTGGAGGACAACACCGTCACCGTGCGCCACCGCGACAGCATGGAGCAGCACCGCCTGCCGATGGCAGAGCTCAAGCAGTTCATTGAGGACAGCCTGCAGTTTTAGCCGCATCGCGGGCCTGAGTAAAGGGGGCTAACATGCCAAACGAAGCCTATCCCAACAACCAACAAGAAACCCGCCGCCGGCGGTCGGACCGGCATGGCCACAAGGCCGAGCCCAACCCCTATCAGCCGCCGCAGCCCCGGCCGCAGCGGGCCAACTTTCAGCCGGATGACGACCGGGCGCCCCTGCCGCTGAGTGCGCAGGCGCCCCAACAGCCCGAAAACCCGCAGGCGCCGCGCCGGCAGCCGCCCCAAAGTTACGACTATGAGCGCTTCCCGCCCCGGGAGCCTGAATACGAAGACGATTACGATGACCTGCCCCCGCTGTGGCCCAAGCTGCTGGCGCTGGGGCTGGGTCTGCTTTTGCTGATTGCAGCGGCGCTGTATTTCCTGGTGCCGGAGAATACCACCGGCCTGATGGGCACACTGCGGGGCGGGGTCGCCTCCGCTGTGGACGGCGTCAAGGGCCTGGTGGGGCTGAAGAAGGAAGAGCCCCCGAAGCTGATTAAGTTTGAAACGCCGCTGGCGCAGGTGCCCACGGGCGTAAAGACCGTGTTTACCTTCACCGCCGACCAGCCTGTGGACGGCGTGCGCATGATTGACGACCTGGGCACTGACATCAAGGGCCAGCTGGCCGCGGTAGACCCGGAAAAGACGGTGTGGACGCTGTCTGTGGTGTTTGATGACCCCATGGAGGGCACCATCCGCGCCAGCGTCCTCAAGGGCGAAACCTGGTACGACAGCGACAAGGTCATTTCCTTTGGCGTCACCGTGCCCACGGCTACACCCGCGCCGGTGTTTACCATGGTGCCCATGCCCACAGATGCCCCAGCGCAAACCGGGCAGGACCCCTTTGTGGTGGGCACGCCGCCAACCGACGCCCCCCAGCAGGTGGGGGAGGCCGCCACACCCTTTGTGGTGACCGGCGTCACGGTGGACCCGTCCACCATGACGCTGCCCACCTTCGCGCCCGCTGAAACAATATCTGCTGTCACCATCATCACCGCGGCGCCCCGCACCGCGGCGCCCCAGGCGCAGCTAAGCGAGCCCGGCGCCGAAGAACCGGCCCCGGTGGACACCTTCCCCGATGTCATCGGCGAAGTGCCCGCTGTGGTTGACCCCGTGCTGGATGAACCTGTCGCGCCCCTGCCGGCTGACCTGCCGACAGAGGCGCCTGTGGCCACCGCTGTGCCGGTGCCCACCGCCACCCCCATGCCCATGCTGCCGATGACGGCGGACGAAAGCGCTGACCCCGGCAAGCTGCGCATCACCGACACCGTCTACCACAGCGCGAAAAAGACAGACGACCTCAAGCGCGAGCTGCCCGTTTCCATGCCGCAGCCGTCCCAGTACGTCAGCTATGAGGGCGGTGTGTTCACCTTTAGAAATGACTCGTTCCGCGGCAATGCCGCCTTTGGCACCGCCGAAATGCCCCTGCAGCAGCTTAGCGTGCTGTGGCAGGCGCCGCTGGGCAGCCTGCGCACCGGCGACGGCACCCTGTACGGCCTGGGGTGGACCAGCCAGCCCGCCATCGTTAAGTGGTCGGTGGAACTGCGCGACATGATGAACCTGACCGCCGAAAAGAAGGAAGTAAAGGCGCTGAAGGAAGTCATCGTCGGCGCCCAGGACGGCAAAATCTACTTCTTTGACCTAAATGACGGCGTGCCCACACGCGACCCCATCAATGTCGGCTACCCCATGAAGGGGTCCGTGGCGGTGGACACCCAGGGCCGCCCCTTGATTGCGGTGGGCCAGGCCATCTCCAAAATGCCGAACAAAACCGGCCCCATTGGCCTTCGCATGTTCGAGCTGATCGGGCAAGAAGAACTGTACTTCCTCAACGGCCGGAAGACCAAGCAACAGCAGCAGTACTCCACCAACGGCGCCTTTGACGGCACCGCGCTGTTTGACCGCAGTTCGGACACCATGGTGGTGGCCGGTGAAAACGGCCTGCTGTACACTGTTCAGCTCAACAGCAAGTTTGACTACCTGGAGAAGTTCTCCATCACCGTAGACCCCACCATCACCTACCTGCGCACCAAGGCCGCCAACCAGGCGGACATGTCGGTCAGCAATGAAGCCAGCGTGGCCATGTACGGCACCTTCGCCTACACGGCGGACCGCCACGGCATCATCCGCGCGGTGGATACCAACAGCATGAAGACCCAGTGGGCCTTTGACGCGGGCGACAACACCGACGCCACCCCGGCGCTGGGCTTTGATGAAGACGGCAGCCTGGGCCTGTATACCGGCACCACGGTGTTCGCCCGCCAGCGCAAGGCCGGCACGGCGTACATCCGCCGGCTGGACGCGCTGAGCGGCAAGGAAGTGTGGAAGGTTGAAGTGCCCGCCAAGTGGGAACAGTTTGAACGCGGCGGCGTAAAGGCCAGCCCCGTGGTGGGTGAACACAGCATTTCCGACCTGGTCATCTTCACCGTGAACATGACAGGCGACGGCGGCGGCGCCACCATGCTGGCGCTCAACAAGCAGACCGGCCAGGAAGTGTGGAAGTACAACCTGGGCGCCCGCAGTGTCTCCTCGCCTGTGGCGGTATACACGGAAGCCGGCGTTGCCTACATCATCCAGGCGGATGAAAAGGGCGTGCTGACGCTGCTTGACGGCCGCACCGGGCAGATGCTGCATACGCTGGACCTGGAGGGCAGCATTGACGGCTCCCCCGCGGTCTACAATGATGTATTGGTCATCGGCACCAACGACAAGGACAACAACTTCCTCTACGGCATTCGGTTGGAGTGAGTTAGAGGTTAGGAGTTAGAAGTTAACGGGGGCAGGAACACAGTTTCCTGCCCCTCGCTGTTGCTATGTGGGATATTTATGGCTAAACTATCATCAACAATTTAACTGGCCCTTGTGCCAACCGCAAATAAACAGATATCCGCTGCTGAAAGGAGCCGTTCATGAACAAACGCTACCTCATCGCCCTGGACCAGGGCACCACGTCGTCGCGCGCGGTGGTGTTCACGCCCGAGGGGGCGGTGGTGTCTTCCGCCGCGCTGGAGTTTAAGCAGTACTACCCCAAGCCCGGCTGGGTGGAGCACGACCCGGACGACATCCTGTCCACCCAGGTGGAGAGCCTGCGGGCTGCCGTGCGCAAGGCGGGCATTCACCCCCGGGAGGTGGCGGCCATCGGTATCACCAACCAGCGGGAGACCACCCTGCTGTGGGACCGCAAAACCGGCAGGCCGGTGCACCGGGCCATTGTTTGGCAGTGCCGCCGCACGGCGGACCATGTGGAAAAGTTAAAGAAGGCAGGGCTTTCAGACAGCATCCGGGAAAAGACCGGGCTGGTGCCGGACGCCTATTTCTCCGGCACCAAGCTGCAGTGGCTGCTGGACCACCTGGACCTGCGGGCGCGCGCCCGGCTGGGGGAACTATGCTTTGGTACTGTCGATAGTTACCTGGCCTGGCACCTGGTGGGCGGCCACCCCCATGTGACGGACGCCACCAACGCCAGCCGCACCATGCTCTTTAACCTAAAGACCCAGCAGTGGGACGACGACCTGCTGGCCATGATGGACATTCCCCGGGAACTGCTGCCCCAGGTGGTGGACACCAGCCGCATCGTGGGCATGCTGGATGAGGACATCCTGGGCACGCCCATCCCGGTGGCCTCCCTGGTGGGTGACCAGCACGCCGCGCTGTTTGGCCAGGCGTGCCTTACTCCGGGCATGGCGAAGAACACCTACGGCACCGGCTGCTTCATGCTGATGAACATCGGCCATGACTTCCGGCTGAGTGACGCCGGACTGCTGACCACCATGGCTTGGCGCCTCAATGGTGAGGTGACCTACGCCTTTGAGGGCAGTGTGTTTGTGGCTGGCGCCGCCATCCAGTGGCTGCGGGATGAACTGGGGTTCATTGCTTCCTCTGCCGAAAGCGAGCAGGTGGCGCGCAGCGTGCCCACCTCCGGCGACTGCTACCTGGTGCCCGCCTTCACCGGGCTTGGCGCGCCTTACTGGGACATGTACGCCCGCGGTACCCTGGTTGGCATGACCCGGGGCACCTCCCGGGCGCACATTGTGCGGGCGGCGCTGGAGTCCATCGCCTATCAGTCGGGTGACCTGCTCACCGCCATGGTGAAGGATGCCGGGCAGACCCCGCCGGTGCTGCGGGTGGATGGTGGGGCAAGCGCCAACAGCTTTCTGATGCAGTTTCAGGCGGACATCATGAACCTGCCCATCGCCCGGCCGGCGGTGCTGGAAACCACGGCGCTTGGTGCCGCCATGCTGGCGGGGCTGGCCGTGGGGGTCTATGAAGAGGTGGGCGAAACCGTGCGCGGCTGGCATGCTGAGCAGCAGTTCATCCCCCGCATGACGCAAGAGGACCGCGACGAGGCCCTGCGGGGCTGGCACCGCGCGGTGGACGCTGCCCGCTACTGGGCAAAGCGAGATGCCGAGGGGTAAGAACCCTGGCGCCAGGGGAACCGTGGCCTACAAAAAGGGAGAAAAAGCAGGCGTCACAAGCCGCCCGCATCAAGGACAACTATTCCGGCTAAACCAGCAGTTCCTTCACCATTTGCCAGGCACTCCAAACCAGCAGCAGGGCCATGGCGGCGTTCAACAGTTTGGCGTGGCGCTGGAAAAACCGCTCAAACGCCGCGCCAAACAGCGCCCAGCACACCGTGCTGACAAAGCCAATGACGCTGAGCAGCACTACAAACAAGGCCACGATGAAGGGGTCTGTGTAGTGCGGCAGCACAAAGCTGGACAGCGCCGTGATGCCATACAGAAAACACTTGACGTTGACAAACTGCAGCATCATGCCCGACAGCACGGTGTTGGTTTGGCTGAGACCGCCGCGCTCCTGATGGGGCTTGTCGCGCCACACGCTGTACGCAAGCCACAGAATGTAGCCCGCGCCCAGCACCAGCATGTAGGGTTTCACGGCGGGAATCACCCGGTATAACAGCGATGAAAACACCGCGCACAGGGTCATCACCGCCAGAAAGCCCAGCAGCACGCCGACGTTAAAGGGGAAGGCCCGCTTGAAGCCGTACTTGCCCGCGTTGGTCATGGACATGATGTTGTTGGTCCCCGGCGTCAGCGCCGTGAGGAGCACATAGGACAGAAAAGCCGCGTAGTTCATGGGCAATCTCCTCGACCAGAATAAGGGCGCCCTGCCAAAACTTGCGCCCGGCAGGGGGTTGGCATTGAGTGAAGCAGCTGATGCGGGTATGCTATCATCGCGCGGCGAATGACCGCGCCATGCGGCCATCATACATCAGGGAGGAACCATGCGTAAATACGTTCGGCTCAGCAGCGCCAGGGAATTTCTGCTGCTGACCCTGGGCACGGCCATCATTGCGGCGGGCGTGTACTTTTTCAAGTTTCCAAACAATTTTTCCACCGGCGGGGTCACGGGCCTGGCGGTGGTGGCGGCCCACTACATTCCCTGGCTGTCCCAGGGCATGACGGTGTTGGTGCTGAACCTGCTGCTGCTGGCGGTGGGGCTGTTGGTGCTGGGCCGTTCGTTTGGCACCAAGACGGCCTACTGCACAGTGCTGATGTCATTGATGATAAGCGGGCTGGAGCTGGTGGCGCCCATGACCAGGCCTCTGACCAATCAACCGCTGATGGAGCTGTTTTTCGCCGTCATGCTGCCGGCCCTGGGTTCCGCGCTGCTGTTTAATATCGGCGCGTCGTCGGGCGGTACCGACATCGTGGCCATGGTGCTGAACAAGTACACCCACATCAACATCCCCATCGCGCTGTTTGCCACCGACATCCTCATCGCCCTGGCCGCCTGGCCGGCCTTTGGCGTGGAAATCGCGCTGCTGAGCGTGTTTGGCCTGCTGATTAAGTCGGTGTCCATGGACAGCGTGCTGGAGAGCCTGAACCTGCGCAAGTACTTTAACATCGTCACCGAAAACCCGGAGCCCATCCGCAAGTACATCACGGAAAAGCTGAGCCGCTCAGCCACCATCTTCCACGGCCAGGGCGCCTTTTCCGGCCAGCCCCGCACCCTGCTGTTGGTGGCGGTGGACAGGCGGCAAGCGGTGCAACTGCGGCTGTTTGTGCGCGAGGTGGACCCCCACGCGTTCATGACCATCACTGGTACATCGGAAATCATCGGCAAGGGGTTCAGGAGCGACGCCTGAGGCCCGGGGCTGATGGCAAGCGTGCAGCAAACCTGTGCCATGCAAGTTGTTTGCCCGCCGTTTGGCATGCTATAATCATTGCCTGCCAATTGGCGGGGAGGAGGGCCCATGTTTATCGCGGATGGATGGCGGGATTTTGAGGTGCTGGACACCGGCGACGGCCTGAAGCTGGAGCGCTGGGGCGACTTTGTGCTGTCCCGGCCGGACCCGCAGACCATATGGCCCAAGGCCCGCCCCAAACTGTGGGAGCAGGCGGATGCCAGCTACCACCGCAGCGGTGAAGGCGGGGGCCGTTGGCACTTTGCCCGTCAGCTGCCGGAAAAGTGGCAGGTGCGCTACGGCGACCTCAGCTTTCACGTGAAGCCCACGGGCTTTAAGCACACCGGGCTTTTCCCGGAGCAGGCCGCCAACTGGGACTGGATGCGCGGCTTGCTCAAGACCCACCGGGGCGCCAGGGTGCTGAACCTGTTTGCCTATACCGGGGGCGCCACCAACGCCTGCATGGCGGCGGGCGCCCATGTCACCCATGTGGACGCCGCCAAGGGCATCACCCAGTGGGCGAAAGACAACCGGGCGCTAAGCGGTCTGCCGGATAACATGAGCCGCTACATCGTGGAGGACGCCATGGCGTTCATCCGCCGCGAACAGCGCCGGGGCAGCCGCTACGAGGGCATTCTGATGGACCCGCCCAGCTATGGCCGCGGGCCGTGGGGCGAAGTGTGGAAGCTGGAAAACGAGCTGTACACCCTGGCGCAGGAGGCGGCGCAGCTGCTGAGCGACACCCCGGTGTTTTTCCTGATTAATAGTTACACCACCGGGTTTCAGCCGGCGGTGCTGCAAAATATCATCTACCGCACGGTGGTCAGCCGCCAGGGCGGGCAGGTGGACGCCCGCGAGTTGGTGCTGCCGGTATCCGCCGGCGGCGTGCTGCCCTGCGGCTGCAGCGGCCGGTGGACGGCCCAGTAAAGAAAGAGAGCGATATGTTCGAAACCCCGCGCGTTGTGTATGAAGACAACCACGTCATCGTGGCGCTGAAGGAGCCCAACCTGCTCACACAGGGGGATGCCACCGGCGACCAGGATATGCTGAGCTTGCTGAAGGCGTACGTGAAAGAAAAGTACAACAAGCCAGGCGATGTTTACCTGGGCCTGGTGCACCGCATGGACCGCCCGGTGGGCGGGCTGCTGGTGTTCGCCCGCACGTCCAAGGCAGCGTCCCGCTTAAGCCAGCAGCTGAAAGACGGCCGCCTGCACCGGGAGTATGTGCTGGTGGCAAAAGGCCAGGCGCCCGACCGGGAAACCCTGGTGGATGACCTGTACAAGGACCCGGACACCAACATGGTGACCGTGGTGCCCCGCTATACCCGCAAGGGCAAGGAAGCGGTGCTGCACCTGCACACCGTGGTGCGCCGCGAGGATGAGAGCCTGTGCTGTGTGCGGCTGCAAACCGGCCGCGCCCACCAGATTCGCGTGCAGCTGGCCCACGCCGGCCTGCCGCTGTGGGGCGACGCGCGCTATGGCGATGGCAAACCCGGCCAGCAGATTGCCCTGTGGGGCATGCGGCTGAGCTTTCAGCACCCCACCACCGACAAAAACCTGGTGTTCATGGCGCCGCCGCCGGATACCGGCGCGTGGACGCGCTTTCGCACCGAATTGGGCACGCTGGAAACCCTGTGGCCGGAGATAGTGTGATGGCAAGACCCATATCCTTTGAGGTGCTGAAAACCTGCGCCCGCACCGGCGCCCGGGCGGGCGTGCTGCACACCCCGCACGGCGACATCAAAACCCCGGTGTACATGCCGGTGGGCACCCAGGCGGTGGTCAAGGCCATGACGCCGCCCGAAATGGAAGCGCTGGGCGCGCAGATTATCCTCAGCAATACGTACCACCTGCACCTGCGGCCGGGCGAGGGCCTGGTGGAAAAGGCAGGCGGGCTGCACAGTTTTATGGATTGGCACCGCCCGGTGTTGACGGACTCCGGCGGCTTTCAGGTGTTTTCTCTGGCCGACCTGCGCCGGGTGGATGAAAAGGGCGTCAAGTTTCAAAGCCACATTGACGGCAGCCCGCGGTTCATCGGCCCGGAAGAGTCCATGGCCATTCAGCAGGCGCTGGGGGCGGACATCGCCATGGTGCTGGACGTATGCAGCGCCTGGCCGTGTGAACGCGACGAAGCAAAAGAGGCCATGGAGCGCACCCACCGGTGGGCAGCGCGTTGCCTAGCGGCCCACACCCGGCCGGACCAGGCGCTGTTTGGCATTGTGCAGGGCGGCTTTGAAGCGGACCTGCGGGTGGAGAGCGTAAAAGCGCTTGCTGCCATGGACTTTGACGGCCTGGGCATCGGCGGTCTGTCGGTGGGCGAGCCCAAGGACATCATGTATGAGATGCTGGACGCCATGCAGCCCCACCTGCCGGAGAACAAGCCCCGCTACCTGATGGGCGTTGGCACGCCGGACTGTCTGGTGGAGGGCGTGGTGCGGGGCGTGGACATGTTTGACTGCGTGCTGGCCACCCGCGTGGCCAGAAACGGCACCCTGCTCACCCGTGACGGGCGCATGGTGATTAAGAACAAACGCTTTGAAGAGGACTTTGGCCCCATCGAAGCGGACTGCGACTGCTACACCTGCCAGCACCACAGCCGGGCTTACCTTCGGCACTTGTTCAAGGCCGGGGAAATCACCGGGGCCAGGCTGGCCACCATCCACAACCTGCGCCACCTCATCCGGCTGATGGAGGAGGTGCGCGAAGCCATTTTGCAGGACAGCCTGCCTGAATACCGCGCGGCGTTTTATCAGCGCTATGACATGGACCGCGCGTTTAACCGAGGAGAGAGCAATTGACCAACCCACACCTGAGCCTGCAAAACGTCAGCTACGCGTATGACGAAGACGCCGAGCTGGCTGTGAAGGACTTTACGCTGAACATCAACAAGGGTGAGTTTGTGGCCCTGCTTGGGCACAATGGCTCCGGCAAGTCCACCGTGGCCAAGCTGCTAAACGGCCTCTATCTGCCCACCCAGGGGGCGGTGCTTGTCAGCGGCCTTGACACCAGCGACCCGGACAACACCTGGGAGGTGCGCAAGCGCTGCGGCATGGTGTTTCAAAACCCGGACAACCAGATTGTGGCCACCGTGGTGCGCGAAGACGTGGCCTTTGGCCTGGAAAACATCGGCGTGCCCACCCAGGACATGCCCGGCATCATCGATAAGGCGCTGAAAGCCGTTCGCATGCAGGAGTTTGCCGACCGGGCACCCCACCTGTTAAGCGGCGGGCAAAAGCAGCGCGTGGCCATCGCCGGTGTCATGGCCATGCAGCCGGAGGCCATGGTGCTGGACGAGGCCACGGCTATGCTTGACCCTTCCGGCCGGCAGGAGGTGCTGGACACCGCGCTGCGCCTTAACCGCGAGCAGGGCATCACGGTGGTGTGGATTACCCACTTCATGGAAGAAGCGGCCCGCTGCGGCCGCGTGGCCGTGATGTACAAAGGCGAATTGGTGATGGACGGCACACCGCGGGAGGTGTTCTCCCAGGTGGAAAAGGTGCGGGGCTACCGGCTGGATGTGCCCCCCATGACCCAGCTGGTGCAGATGCTGCAGCAGCGCGGGGTGGAAGTTCGCCAGGACGTACTGACCGCCGAGGAAATGCTGGAGGAGGTGAAGCTGCGTGCCCATCACGCTTGAACAGCTCAGCCATACCTACCAGGAGGGCAGCCCCTTTCAGGCTACGGCGCTGCACGACATCGACCTGACCATCAACGACGGCGAGCTGCTGGCCCTCATCGGGCACACGGGCTCGGGCAAGTCGACCCTGGCGCAGCACTTTAACGCGCTGCTGAAGCCCACCGCCGGGCGCGTGCTGCTGGACGGACAGGACATCAACGACAAAGCCCAGGACAAGCGCCAGCTGCGCTTCCAGGTTGGGCTGGTGTTCCAGTACCCGGAGCATCAGCTGTTTGAAGAAAGCGTCAAAAAGGACATCGGCTTTGGCCCCCGCAACATGGGCCTAAGCGAAGCGGAAGTGGATGCCCGGGTGCGGGAAGCCATGGCGAAAACCGGCCTGGAATACGATGAAATGGCGGACAAGTCGCCGTTTGAACTGTCCGGCGGGCAGATGCGCCGGGTGGCGCTGGCGGGTGTACTGGCCATGAAGCCCCGCATATTGGTGCTGGACGAACCCACGGCGGGGCTTGACCCCCGCGCGCGGGACTTTTTGCTAAATGACGTGCGCCGCCTGCACGAGGAGGGCACCACCGTGGTGATGATATCCCACAGCATGGACGACGTGGCCCGCATGGCCACCCGCATCGTTGTGCTGGAAAAGGGACGCCTGGTGATGGACGGCCCCCCGCAGGATGTCTTCAGCCAGGTGGACAAGCTGACGGCCATGGGGCTGGACGTGCCCCAGGCCAGCAAACTGCGCCACATGCTGGTGGGCGAGGGCTTCAACCTGCCGCCCAGCTACCTGCTGGAGGGGTTGGCCAACGACTTGGCCGCCGCCCTGAAGAAGGGGGGTGCCGCGCATGTTGGGTGACATAACACTGGGCCAGTATTACCCTGTGGACAGCCCCATTCACCGCCTGGACCCCCGCATAAAAATTGTGCTGACCATGGCGCTGATTGTATGCGTGTTCCTGGTGGGTTCCCCGCTGGGGTACGTGCCCATCGCGGCGTTCTTGCTATGGGCGGCGAGCCTGGCCAAACTGCCGCCCAAGATGCTGGTGAAGTCATTAAAGCCGCTGCGCATTTTGTTGATTTTTACCTTTGTGCTCAACCTGTTCTTTGGCGCGGGGGAAGACGTGCTGGTGCAACTGTGGTTCATCCGCATCACCCGCGAAGGGCTGATGAACGCCATTCATTTCTCCCTGCGCCTGGTATTCCTGGTGGCGGGCAGCAGCATCCTCACCCTGACCACGGCGCCCGTCACCCTGACCGACGGGCTGGAGCGGCTGGTGTCGCCCCTTAAAGTGATTGGCTTTCCCGCGCATGAGATGGCCATGATGATGACCATCGCGCTGCGGTTTATCCCCACGCTGGCAGAAGAGGCCGACAAAATCATGAAGGCGCAAAGCGCCCGCGGCGCGGACTTTCAAAGCGGCAACCTGAAAGCCCGGGCCAAGGCCATGATTCCGCTGTTGGTGCCGCTGTTTGTCAGCGCCTTTCGGCGGGCGGGCGACCTGGCCATGGCCATGGAGAGCCGTTGTTACCGCGGCGGCGAGGGCAGAACCCGGCTGCACGTGCTGAAAACCGGCAGAAACGACTGGCTGGCGGTGCTGGCCATGGCGGCGCTGTACGCGGTGGTGCTGGTGATGCGCCGCTATGTCTGACGCAAACCGTTACCTGCTCACCCTGGAATATGACGGCACCGGCTACAGCGGCTGGCAGCGGCAGCTAAACGGGCCCAGCGTTCAGCAAAGCCTGGAAGAGGCGCTGACAAAACTGCTGGGGGTGACTACCCAGGTGACCGGTGCCAGCCGCACCGACGCGGGCGTGCATGCCTTGGGGCAGCGCGCCCATTTTGATGCCGCCACCACCATCCCCCCGGACAAGCTGCCCTTTGCGGTCAACACCAAGCTGCCCCGCGACATCCGCGTGCTGGCGGCACAACAGGTGAAGCGCGAATTTCACGCCCGGTTTGACGCCCGAGGCAAGGAATACGGTTATACCATCCTCAACCGCCGGCACGCCAGCGCCCTGCACCGTGACCGCGCGGCGCATGTGCCGCTGCCGCTGGACGATGAACGCATGCACGCTGCCGCCCAAACCTTGCTGGGCCGGCACGACTTCGCCGCCTTTCAGGCGGCCGGCGGCAGCGCCAAGACAACCACACGCACCATCCATAGAGCGCAGGTGGAGCGCCAAGGTGACCTGCTCACGCTGACGCTTAAGGGCGACGCCTTTTTGTACAACATGGTGCGCATCATCGCGGGCACGCTCATCCTCATCGGGCAGCAAAAACTGCCGATGGACAGTTTCACCCAGGCCATCAAACACAAGGACCGCCTGCTGCTGGGCCCCACAGCGCCGCCGCAGGGGCTGTGCCTGCACGAGGTGTATTACCAGGAGGTGCCGTGATGGCCTTCACAGTTGACCTGTCCGGGGTGACCCTGGAGACAAAGCGCCTGCTGCTGCGCCCCTTTGAGGAAGGCGACCTGCGGGACTTCAACCGCTACGCCTCGGTACCCGGCGTGGGGGAAATGGCCGGTTGGCCGCCCCACAAGTCCTTGGATGAGTCCAAGGCCATATTACAGATGTTTATCGCCAGCAAGCGCGAACTCGCCATCGTGCACAAGCAGGACGGTAAGGTCATCGGCTCCATGGGGCTTCACCCATCGTGGATAAGCGCAGATGAGCGATACCAGCACCTGCGCGTCCTGGAGGTGGGCTACGTACTGGCCCGGGACTATTGGGGGCAGGGGCTGATGCCCGAAGCTGTGCAGGCTGTGCTGGCCTATGGCTTTGATGCCCTGGGGCTGGGTGCCTTTACCTGCGGACACTTCACGCACAACGACCAGTCCCGCCGCGTCATTGAAAAGGCCGGCTTCCGTTACTTTGACCAGGAGGTGTATCACGCGGAGCTGCTTGGTGCGCACTATGACCTGAAGCGGTATTTGCTGATGCGCGAGGCGTACCTGGGTAAAGGACAGACACCGGAAAGTTGAAATAAAACCAAGACATCCGCTTATTTACAGCAAAAAAGCAATGCAAGTTGAAATAAGAAGAGAAAAACTCGCCTATTATTTCAAGTTATATAGACATTATGAAATAAAAATGCTATACTGACTCCACTATTTCAAGCAAAAAGGAGGCGGGTATGCAGCATCGCGCGGGCACCTTTCAGCAGCAACTGACGGGCGATATGGCCTATCACGCCTTTGTACCCGCTCCCCTTCCGCCTGTGCCGCCAGTGGAGCTCAGCCAGGACACTTTGAACCTCCTGGTGGCGGCGAACAAACTGCTGGCCAAACTGGATGCGGCGGCTGCGCATGTGCCGGACATGGGGCAGTTCATCGGCATGTATGTGCGCAAGGAAGCGCTGTTGTCGTCGCAAATTGAGGGAACGCAGGCAACGCTGGAAGACATTCTGGACCCGGCGCTGGATGTCAACCTAAACCGCAATGCCGCTGATGTCATCAACTACATACAGGCCACTGAGTACGCCATCAACAGGCTTGATACCTTGCCGCTTTGTAACCGTCTGATACGTGAAACCCATGCTGTGCTGATGGACGGCGTCCGCGGGCAGGAGCGGCAGCCCGGCGCGTTTCGCATCTCACAGAACTGGATTGGCGCACAGGGCAGCACGCTGAAAAGTGCCGTGTATGTTCCGCCAACGCCAGACGATATGCTCCAGAGCATGACAGACCTGGAGCGCTACATCCACACAGATGATACAACTGACGCGCTGATTCGCGCGGCGCTGATACACTATCAGTTTGAAACCATACACCCGTTTCTGGACGGTAACGGCCGAGTTGGGCGGCTGCTGATAACCCTGTACCTGATGGAGAAGCAAGCGTTGAGCGCGCCGGTACTCTACATATCCTACTTTCTCAAACGGAACCGTGTGGAATACTACGACCGCATGATGGACGTACGTCTGAAGGGCACCTTTGAGCAGTGGGTGGCCTTCTTCCTGCGCGCAGTGCGGGATACGGCGGAAGACGCGCTGGAAACCATTGCCCGGTTATCTCAGCTGCACGAGGACAACCTGCGCAGCATTCGCGCGCTGGGCCGGGGCGCGCCCAACGCGGAGCGGGTATTTCTTTACCTGGAGCGCACCCCCATCATGGATATCGGCAAGACCGCGCAAGCGCTGGGCGTTGCCTATAACACGGTATCCGCCGCTGTGAAGCGCCTGGAAGCGCTGAACATTGTGGTGCCATCCTCCGACCAGGAGAGAAACCGCACCTTCGTGTATAGGGACTATCTGGATGTGCTGAGGAAGGATACATGAGCGGCGCGATGAAGGGAAAGCCGGGCATCGAGCAGGCCCCCATCCGCCTGTCCGTACGTTCATTGGTGGAGTTTTCGGTGTTTCAGCCGGACATTCTGCCGTTTGCCCAGTCGCTGATGGAGGAAGGGCGCCTGGCGCACACCGCCCGGCAGCGGCTGAGCGTTGGTAAAAGCGAGGTGCCCCTCAGCTGGCAGGGCGCGTGCCGGGGCATTGACTTTCATATCTCTGGCCGCATGGACCTGTCTGAAGAAGAGACCCGGGTCATCGAAGAAATCGAGCTGGCGGCGGAGCCGCCGGAGGAACCCCGCCGCGCGCATGTGCTGCAGGCCATGTGCTACGCCCACATGCTGCTGGCGCAGGAGGGCGGAGAGCCGCTCACGGTGCGGGTCAGCTACGCGGATACGCAGGGGCG
>CAYFSN010000042.1:0-16065 GCA_964345845.1 uncultured Christensenella sp. | reverse complement strand
GTTGGGCCGCCCGCACAGGCACACCCACACCGCGCCCTGGTCGCTGGGGTAGCCCTGGGCGTCCTCCCCGGCCACATGGCGCAGGGTTTCCAACTGCTTGCCCCGGGGCAGGCGGGTGTCGTCGTACTCCACGGTGTCCTGCTGGCCACGGCGCCACACGGTGCCGTCGATGAACCACACCTTTTCCATCACAAAGTCCATCGCCGCAGCGCGCGCGCCATCCTCGATGGCCACACTCATCTCAAATGCGGAGCGTTTGTCGCCGCTCAGCCCGGTGATGCGCTCCACCTGCCGGCTGAGCCTGCCGCCCTCGCTGTCGTAGCACAAAAAGGCGGCCTGTATGCTGTTGACGGTCTTATCGCTGAGGTTGAACAGCTGCAGTGTCACCACCGGGTACTCCGGTGTTGGCATCTTAAAGTGCCACAGTTCCACGGGACAGCTTAAATCAATCTTCATCGTGTTCCTCCACAAGGGGATTGGGGATGTAATTCGGAATGCGGAATTCGGAATGCGGAATTGCTACCTGCGCCTTCGGCGCTGAAACTACAGGCGCTGAATAGGGAATTGCAGTCCGCGCCTATATACCTTCAGTTCATTCCTCGCGGTTACACAACAATATCCTGAATCGTACATGCGGCAAACTATGAATTCCGAATTACGCATTCCGAATTCCGAATTGGTTGCGCCGGCGCATCAAAGCGTTTGTGCGGGCGGCGGCGCTCAGTATGAGGCGCTCATCTCCACCAGTTCGTCATTGAGGAACAGCGCGTTAAACAGCACCACGCTGTCATCCTGCGCGATGGCAAAGTACAGCCGGGCTTCTAAGCCTTCCACATCCAGCCGGCCGTAGGGCGGCTGCTGGTTTTCGGCGTCGCCGTACAGCGCCATGGACGCAACCGGCGGCTCGCCGGGGTTTTCAAAGCGTTTGACGGCCGTAGACAGCAGCGTGCCCACCCGCAGGCCGCGGGGGCCTTCCAGGCCGGGCGCGGTCACGGTGATGCGTTCGGCACGGCTGAATGTGCCGTCCTCCGCGTACACGAAGGTGATTTCCACACCTTCCCACTGCATGATGCGCAGTTCCTCACCGGTGGAGTCCTCCACCCGCTCCTCGTGCACGGCTTCACCCAGGGATTCAATGGCCAGCTCGGGGGACACATCCAAAAAGTCCAGGCCCACAAACCGCAAATCCTCCCGGGCAAAGGGCGCGGGGGTCTGGGTGTCGTAGGCGAAGTAGTTGGTCTGCTCCTGCAGCTGCACGGCGGCGTTCACTTCCGCCTCCGCCTGTTCAGCGGTCAGAATGTCGCCGCCGCCATAGTAGCGGATGGCCACCACAGAATCCTGCTCAATTAAGTACTGCAGCCCCTGGCGGATGACCGCATCGCCGCTGGCCTGGTACACCGCGTGGTCCACCAGTTTGACCTCCTGGCCGTCGCGTATCACCTGGCCGATGGCCGCCCCTTCGGGCAGGCCGCCGCTGATGTAGAGCACAGCCCCGGTCATGGTGCCCTTCAGCATGGGGTTGTCATTGGGGTAGGCATCCAGCGTTTCCTGCAATGTACTGCTCACGCCGATCCCGCGGGGGCCCTGCAGGCCGTCCTCGTGGATGGAGCCCATGTTGATTTCAGCGCCCAACAGCACCGTGTCCAGGCTCAGGTCTTCGCTGCTCAGGTTCAGGCTGTAGCCAATGCCCTCAAACAGAAAGCCTTCTTCCGCCTGGTTGATGGCGCCGCCTTCATAGGTCTGCGCGCGCTCAATCAATGCCTGGGACAGCGCGTGCAGTTCGTCCATCGTCAACGGGCCTGTGACCTCCTGCTGTTCCGCCATGGCGGGCAGCAGCGCCACCATCAGCGCCAGGGCCAGGGTCAGCCATTGTAGCCTCAACTTCTTCATAGGGTACCTTCCTTTCGGCATGGTGATGCCTTACAATCCTGCGTTTTCTATGGCCTCGGGAGAAGCCGTGACGCTGCGCTTGCCAAAGCCCATGCTCAGCGCGTCCGTGGGACAGACCCGCACGCACTCGCCGCAGCGCACGCACTCCGCGTGGTTTAGTTCCTTAACCGGGTCCAGGGTCATGGGGCAGGCGCGGGCGCACGCGCCGCAGCGGATGCACTTGCCCTCCTCCAGCCCCAAGCGGTACAGCGCCACCGGGTTCAGCAGCCCATAGGCGCCGCCCAGCGGGCATATGTACTTGCAAAACGGCCGGTGAATCACCAGGCAGGCCAATAAAGTGGCCGCCAGGATGCTCATTTTCAGCGCGAACAGCGCACCGGTTTCAAAGCGCGGGCCGCCCGTCTCAATCAGCTTCACCGGCGGCATGCCGGGCAGCACGGGTGCCGCACCGCCGCCGCCCTGGGCGGGGCTCAAATACACCAGCGGGATGCCCGCCTCCAGCGTGCCCGCCGGGCACACATACTTGCAAAAGGCGGGGCTGCTCTCGCCGCCCGGGCCCACCAGCACCATGGGCAGCAAAATGACCATCACGACCAGCATGACGTACTTCAGCCCGCGCAGCTGCCGGTCGCCCTTGAAGGTCTTCACCTTCCAAGGAAATGGAATCTTGTGCAGTCCTTCCTGTATCAGCCCAAAGGGGCAGAGAAAGCCGCACACCATGCGGCCCAGGGTGGCGCCCACCAGCAGCAAAAAGCCAAACACGTACAGCGATACATCAAACGCGCGGCTGCCAATGACCGCCTGCAGGGACCCAATGGGGCAAGACAGCAGCGCCCCAGGGCACGAATAGCAGTTCAGCCCCGGGTGGCACAGTTGCTTTAGGTCGCCCTGATAAATGCGGCCTGCGGCAAAGCCCGTGACGTAGCTGTTTGTGGCCGCGGCGAAAAACAACTGAATGGCCGTGCGCCAGCGCAGATGCAGCGCCTTGTGCTTTTTAGCCAATTCCCACACACTCCAGACAAATGCGGATGGCCTTGGTCAGCACCACGGCCACCTCTCCGCGCCAAACGCCAACGGCCATCAGCGCGGCACCCGCCGCGCCGATGGCCAGCCAGCGTAAATCAGCCTTCGTTTTGCTCATCGGCCTCCACCGGTTCCGCTTCCAGGAAGGTCAGGAATTCGTCGATGGCGTTCTTCCAGCCGTCCTTGTCTTTGTAGCCGGGTACCACGTTACGGATGTAGCCGTCCCCGTCGATGAACCAGGTGGTGGGCAGCGCCGACACCTGCAGACCATACTGCGGGTCGTTCATCAGGATGAACAGCGTGATGTCGGGGTTCAGCAGCGGGTAGGTGAGGTTCATTTCCTCTTTTAGCTCCAGCGCCGTGGCGGTCTTTTCCTCGTCGGTGGCCAGTTCCCCGGCCTCGGTCACCGTCAGCGCTTCTGCGTGTACACCGACGATGTTGATTTTGTCGGCGTATTCTTCCGCCAGTTCGTTCAGGTGGGGCATTTCCATTAGGCAGGGGCTGCACCAAGTGGCCCAGATGTTTAAGAAGATGGGCGTGCCTTCAAACACCGAGGTGTCAAAGGGGGTGCCGTCCAAGTAGGTCAGGTTCATGGCCGCGAAAAAGTGTTCCGCGGGGGCCGCTTCTTCTTCAGCTGGGGCGGCCTCTTCCTCAGCGGGGGCGGCCTCTTCCTCAGCGGGGGCAGTTTCGTCAGCGGGGGCGGCTTCTTCGGCCGGTACAGTTTCTTCCACGGGGGCGGGTTCGACGGCCTCCGGGGCCGGTGCTGTTTCGCCCATGGCGGTCAGGGTGCCCAGCAACAGCAGGGTGCTCAGGGCCAGGGCCAGAATGCGTTTGAATGTCATACTTCCTCCGTTCGGTCTTTGCTGATGACCGCGTGTAAAATCTTGGCCTTGGGGGCGTGTTCGGCCCCCAGGTGAATGGCGTCTTGCAGGGCTTTGGCCGCCGCTTCGCCTTTGTCGGGTTGGTTGGCGTGTACTTCGGCCAGCAGTTGGCCGGCTTGTACTTTGTCTCCGATGCGGACATGCAGCACCACGCCCACCGCCGGGTCGATCTGGTCGTCCTTGTGCGCGCGGCCCGCGCCCAAACTCTGGGCAATATGGCCGATGCGCAGCGCGTCCATGCGCTGCACCCAGCCCCCCTCCGCCGCGTGAATGGGGATGATGGTATCCGCCTGGGGCAGAATGCCGGTATCGGCTGTCACCCGTCCGTCCCCGCCCTGGGCTTCAATCATTTCTTTCAGTTTCTGAAGGCCGGCACCCGTGTCCACCGCGCCCAGCAGCATGTCCCGGGCTTGTACAGCGTCCTGTGCGACGCCGCCCAGCACCAGCATCTCCGCGCCCAGCAGCAGCGATACCTCCAGCAGCGGGCCGTGCGTGCGGCCTGCCAGGGTGTCAATGGCCTCTTTGACCTCCAAGGCGTTGCCCACATGGCTGCCCAGGGGCTCCTCCATGCCGGTGACAAAGGCGCTGACGCGCCGGCCGGCCTGATAGCCAATGTCCACCATGGCCTCACCCAGGCGAATGGAATCCGCCAGCGTGTGCATCAGGGCGCCGTCGCCGGTTTTGATGTCCAGCACAATGCCTTCCGCTCCGCTGGCCAATTTCTTTGACATGATGGAACTGGCAATCAGCGGCACCGAATCCACCGTGGCGGTCACGTCCCGCAGGGCGTACAGCCGCTTGTCGGCCGGGGCCAGGTCGCCTGTTTGACCGGCTACCACACAGCCTACCCGCCGGGCGGTGTCCAGCATTTCGTCGTCTGATAGGGCGGTGCGAAGGCCGGGGATACTCTCCAACTTGTCAATCGTGCCGCCGGTGTGGCCCAGCCCCCGGCCGCTCATCTTTACCACTTTGCCGCCGCAGGCCGCCACCAGGGGCACCAGCACCAGGGTGGTGGTATCCCCCACGCCGCCAGTGGAGTGTTTGTCCACCGGTACGCCGTCCACCTGCGGGCTTAGCATGTCGCCGGTCTGCGCCATCAACTGCGTCAGGATGGCGGTTTCATCAGGCGTCATGCCATTTAAGCGGATGGCCATCAACAGCGCCGCCAGCTGATAGTCCGGCGTGTCCGGGTCCACCGCGGCATCAACAAAGCACGCGATGTCTTCGCGCGACAGCACATGCCCCAGTTTTTTTCTTTCAATGACGTCGATCAGCGCCATAGGCCCCTCCGATCTGTCCGAATTGGATGGCGTCAGTATACCATAAAGCCATACAAGGGTAAACTTGCGGCGGGGCGCGTAAATATGAAAGAAATGTGAAAACAGCGCAATGCGAAAGCCGTGCTCGGCAGGTGGGATGCATGCAAACAGTGGGAACTCATTCCATCAGCTGTCCCTGCGAAAGACCCAACGCCCGGTTGTGAACAATCGCTGAACGTCCAACACACATTAGACATTTTATTCGCCCCAAGACACTTTGTCTTAACCTGTTCATTGCGTTTTTTCGGCGCGCCCGCTACCATAGCGGTACGGGCCCACGGTACGCCCGCCTTAAGCAATGAAACAGATACTTATATGGAGCGGAGGTTGCGTTGTACAAGTTCAGTGAAGCGGTGCTCAGGCACCGAAAGGTCATCCTGGCGGTGATGCTGGTGGCCGCGGTGGTGTCGGTGTTCCTGCTGACACAGGTCACCGTCAACTACGACCTGGCGGGGTACCTGCCCGACAGCATGCCCACCCGCCAGGCGATGAAGCAGCTATCGGGTGACATGCCCAACCTGGATGTCTACGTGCCCGACACCTCGCCCGAGCAGGCGCTGGCCGTCAAAGAACAGCTGTCCCAGATGCCGGGCGTCAGCCTGGTGCTGTGGCTGGATGACATGGTCGACCTGCGCGCCACCCCCTTTGACATGGTGCCCGCGAAAGCAAAGGACGGCTACTACGCCCACGGCGGGCCGCTGTACCAGGTCACGGTGGACGACACCGATGTGGTGGGCTCCATCAACGCCATCCGTGAAGCCTTCCCCGGCGCGCTTTTGCGGGGGGATGCTGCCAACCAGGCGCAGACCCGCGGCGTCTCCATGGGTGAAATCGCCTCCATCATGTACTACCTGGTACCGCTGGTACTGCTCATCCTCATCTGGGCTACCCGCCACTGGATTGAACCGGTGCTGTTCATGCTGGTCATTGGCATCGCCATTTTGCTAAACGAAGGCACCAATATCTTCATCGGCGAGGTTTCCTTCATCACGCGCGCTTGCTCAGCGGTGCTGCAGATGGCTGTCTCCATTGACTACGCGGTGTTCTTGCTGCACCGCTTCGCCGAAAACCGCGAGCAGGGCATGGAGCCCTGGGATGCCATGCGGCTGGCCATGCAGCAGTCGGCCAGCGCCATCGCGGCCAGCGCCATGACCACAGTGTTTGGCTTCCTGGCCCTGCTGGCGATGGAGTTTGGCATGGGCTATGACATGGGCATCGTGCTGGCCAAAGGCGTGCTGCTCAGCTACTTCGCCGTCATGGTGGTGCTGCCCGCGGCCGCCATCAGCGCCACCAAGTGGATTGATAAAACCGCCCACCGCAGCCTCATGCCGTCCTTTGATGGCCTGGGCCGGTTTGTGGTGCGGTGGTTCACCATCCCCGCCATTTTAATCATACTGGCCCTGCCCGTCGCCTACATGGGGCAAACGCAAAATGACTTTGTCTACGGCTCCGAGGGCATGCACGCGGAAAACTCCGACATCATCAAGGAAGCCCGTGAGGTGGAGCGCCTGTTTGGCCGCAGCCAGCCCATGATGCTGCTGGTGCCCCAGGGCGAGCCCGCGCGCTCGGCGCAGCTGGCGCACGACCTGCAGAGCCTGCCGTATGTGCGCCGGGTCATCAGCTTTGCCACCGAGGCGGGGGTGCAGATGCCCAGGCAGATGCTGCCGGACACCGCGCGCCAGCGGCGGGTGGACGGGCGGTGGGAGCGCCTGGGGGTCACCGCCGACCTGCCCCAGGAAGGCGACCTGGCCTTCGGTGCGGTGGAAGAGGTGCGCGCCATGGCCGACAAGGCGTTTGACGGCAACTACCACCTGCTCAGCGAAAGTGCTGTCAACTACGACCTGAAAGACGTCATCACAGGCGACAGCCTGAAGGTGCTGCTGGTTGGCGTGGCCGCCATCGGCATAATTTTGTTACTGACGTTTAAAAACGTCGCCATTCCGCTGATATTGCTGCTGGTCATCGAGGGCTCCATCTGGCTGAACATGGCCACGCCCTACTTCATGGGGCAAACCATGAACTACATGGGCTACCAGATTATCAGCTCGCTTCAGTTGGGCGCCACGGTGGACTATGGCATCCTGCTCAGCAAGCGCTACCTGGAGGGCAGGAAGACGCTGGACAAACGCGAAGCCGCGCGCTTCGCCATCCGCACCGCCGGCCCCTCCATCACGCCGCCGGCGCTCATCTTGACCATCGCGGGGTATTCGCTCAAGTTCGCCGTGACCTCCAACGGGGTCATCAGCCAGATGGGCGAAATCATCGGCCGCGGCGCCGCCATCTCCCTGGTAATGGTGCTGTTAGTGCTGCCGCTCATCCTGGTCTGGTGTGATGGGCTTATTCAAAAAACCATGCTGAAAAAGCGCGAAAGGACTGCCCCATGAAAAAGAACATCGCGTGGCTGCTGGCCGCACTCCTGGTATTTTCACAGGCCGCTGCCCTGGCCCAGGTATATAAGGACGAAGTGGTGTACGCCAAGCTGGACTTGCTGGGCGCCCCCTACGCCGTCTACATCGTCAACGCCTTTGAAACAGACGAGGAAGCAAAGCAAGCGGACTATGGCGCCTACACCGAGCTTATCAACCTGTCTGGCACCGAGCCCCTAACCGCAAACGACGGCGAGCTCACCCTGACCCTGCCCGCCGGCCGCACCTATTACCAGGGCACGCCGGAGGAAGCAGAACTGCCGTGGGACATTGCCCTCTCCTGGCAGCTGGACGGACAGCCGGTGGCGGACCCGCTGGAACTGTCCGGCGCCGCGGGCCAACTGGCCCTTACCCTGAAAGTGACCACTAAAGAGGACATGCAGCCCATCGCCGGCGGGCTCGCGCTGCAAATCAGCGTTCCCTTAAACGCCGACCACGCCCGCAACATACAAGCCCCCAACGCTACCCTGGCATGGGCCGGCGGCAACGTAACCGCTGCCTACGCCATTTTGCCCGGCATGGGCGCTGAATACACCCTGACGGCGGACGTGGAAAACTTTTCCATGGGCGCCATGCAGTTGGCCGGCGTACGCATGGGCATGGACGCCGCCATGTACCGCACCCTGGTGGAGAAAAACCTGGAGGGCACCCAGCTGGTGACCGTGGCCGGCAACATGATGGACGGCTTCATCGCCAGCATGGCGGCCGATACCCAGCCCTCCTTCGCCGACCCCCGCAACGGCGACATCCGCTCGCTGCAGTTTGTCATGCTAACCGACGAGATTCCGGCCAAACCGGTGGCCGCTGAGGAGGAAACTCTGGCCGATGAACCGGCAGAGGGCGGCTTTGTGGACCGGCTGCTTTCCCTGTTTGGTGGCTGACAACAACCCAAAGCCCTGCTTCTTCCCGCCGGCGCTTGCGCCCCGCACCGTTCCTGTGCTATGATTCAGCCATCCTGCGTTACAGGGAAACCAAGGCCAAAGGTCACTTTGAGCGAGCCGGGGCAGGTGCAAGCCCGGCAGCGGACAGGGCCCCTCCACTTCCCAAGCAGCCGGTGAAAGCCGGGGGGTAAGCCCCTTACAGTTGTTCGAGCGGCCGTGCAAACGGCAATTTGGGTGGCAACGCGGAGCCTTCCGTCCCATGATGGGCGGGGGCTCCTTTAATTTTTGAGGAGGCCAACATGATTGACATCAACCTGATTCGCAATGACCCGGAAATGGTCAAGGAAAACATGCGCAAAAAGTTCCGGGACGCCAAACTGCCCCTGGTGGACGAAGTGGTGGAACTGGACCGTTTAAACCGCGAGGCCATTCAGCGGGGCGATTGGCTGCGCAGCCAGCGCAACAGCCTGTCCAAGCAAATCGGCGGGCTGATGAAGCAGGGCAATAAGCAGGAAGCGGAAGCCCTTAAGCAGCAGGTAAAGGACATGCAGGACGAACTGGCTGCCCTGGAGGAAAAGGAAGCCCAGTACGCCATTGACATCCGGGAAAAGATGATGCAGATTCCCCAAATCATCGACCCCACCGTGCCCATCGGCAAGGATGACACCGAAAACGTAGAAATCGAACGCTTCGGCGAGCCCGTGGTGCCGGACTTTGAGGTGCCCTACCACGTGGACATCATGGAACGCCTAAGCGGCATCGACCTGGACAGCTCCCGAAAGACCAGCGGCAGCGGGTTTTACTACCTGATGGGCGACATCGCCCGGCTGCACAGCGCGGTGCTCAGCTACGCGCGGGATTTCATGATTGACCGGGGCTTCACCTACTGCATTCCCCCGTACATGATTCGCAGTGAAGTGGTCACCGGCGTGATGAGCTTTGCCGAAATGGAAAACATGATGTACAAAATTGAGGGAGAGGACCTCTACCTCATCGGCACCAGCGAGCACAGCATGATTGGCAAGTTCATCGACACCATTTTGGACGAGGACAGCCTGCCGCAGACGCTGACCAGCTACTCCCCCTGCTTCCGCAAGGAGGTGGGCGCCCACGGCATTGAGGAGCGCGGGGTCTACCGCATCCACCAGTTTGAAAAGCAGGAGATGATTGTGGTCTGCAAGCCCGAGGAGAGCGGCTACTGGTACGACCAACTGTGGAAAAACTCGGTGGACTTCTTCCGCACGCTGGACATCCCCGTGCGCACGCTGGAGTGCTGCTCCGGCGACCTGGCCGACCTGAAGGTAAAAAGCTGCGACGTGGAGGCCTGGAGCCCCCGCCAGCAAAAGTACTTTGAGGTGGGCAGCTGCTCCAACCTGGGCGATGCCCAGGCCCGGCGCCTGCAAATCCGCGTCAAGGGCGCGGATGGCCGCCGCTACATCGCCCACACCCTCAACAACACCGTGGTGGCGCCGCCCCGCATGCTCATCGCCTTCCTGGAAAACAACCTGAACGAAGACGGCACCGTGCGCATCCCCGAAGCGCTCCGGCAGTACATGGGCGGCAAGGACGTCATCGGCTGATGAACAGCCGGCGCGGTGGCGCGATGATGAGCAAGAAACACTGGAAATGGCTGCTGGCGGCCGTGCTGTTGGGCGCCTTTGTGCTGATGGCGCTGTCCATTGAACACCTCCAACCGGTGGATGAAGGCATCTCCCGGGCGGTGGCGCAGTTGCGCACGCCCTGGCTGACCGCCGTGATGCGGGTGTTCTCGCAGATGGCCTCCGCACCGGTGCTGGCCGCGCTTAGTATCATCATGATGTGGCGCCTGAAAAGCAGCCGCATGCGGGTGCCCATCATCGCCAATGTGGGCATCAGCGTGCTGCTGAACGTGGGCATCAAAGCCCTGCTCACCCGCCCCCGGCCTGTGGCGCTGCCCGCCCTGGTGGTGGAAAGCGGCTACAGCTTCCCCAGCGGTCACAGCATGGCCGCGGCCGCCTTTTATGGCTTTGCCATCTACCTGCTGTGGCGCAAGGTGTCCTCCCGCCGGGTAAAGCACTGGGGCACCGCCCTGCTGCTGGCGGTCATCGCCCTTGTGGGCGCCAGCCGCGTGTACCTGGGGGTGCATTACGCAAGCGACGTGGTGGCAGGTTTCCTGGTCTCCAGCGTCTACCTGCTGGTGTTCACCAGCTTTGTCAGCGCCTACTTCCAGGGCAACAAAAGCCTGGGCGACCAGCTGGACCCGGCCGTTACCCCCACCTTGCTGATGAGCTTTGCGCACGCAGGCGACGGCATCATCGCGGGGCTGAAAGCAGAGCGCAACATGGTCATCCACTTTGGCATGCTAACCTTGGTGGTGGTGCTGGGCTTCCTGCTGCGGGTCAGCCTCATGGAGTGGTGCATCCTGCTCATTTTGTTTGGCTTGGTGCTGGCGGCGGAACTGCTGAACACCGCCATTGAAAGCGCGGTGGACCTGGTGATGAAACAGCAGCACCCCAAGGCCAAGCTGGCCAAGGACGCCGCCGCCGGCGCGGTGCTTATCTGCGCCATCATTGCCGCCATGGTGGGCGCCATCATCCTGGGGCCCAAACTGTTCAGGCTGTTGGAGACGCTGTAACGCCAAAGACACACAAACACGCCCGCCGTACGTATGGCGGGCGTCATTTTTGTAGTAAAACTAAAGCGTCAATGCTTCTGCAATCGCCCCGATGCCGGCCTCCACCCCACGCACAATGTCCGCAAGCGGCATGCTGGGGGGTGACGGTTTCTTGTGCGCTACTTGCCCCGGCACATAGGGCACATGGACAAAGCAGGCGATGCCCTTTTCGCCTGCTTGCGCCAGCGCGTGCAGCGCGCCGTACATCAGCTGGTTGCAGACATAGACGCCCGCTGTATAGCTGACCGACGCCGGCACATCGGCGTCCAGCATGGCCTCCACCATGGCCTTTACAGGCAAAGTGCTGAAGTACGCGGCAGGGCCGCCCGGCACGACGGGCGCGTCCTTGGGCACCTGTCCCTTGTTATCCGGCATGCCTGCGTCCATCAGGTTGATGGCCACCCGCTCCACCGTGATGTCCGCCCGGCCGCCTGCCTGCCCCAGGCACAGCACCGCGTCCGGCGCGTGATAGGTGATGGCCTGTTTCAGCTCTATTAGGCTGTCGCCAAACACCGTGGGCACCTGCAGTTTCAGCAGCTGCAGGCCGTGCAGGCTGTCCGGCAGCGCTTCAAGCACCTGCAGCGCCGGGTTGATGGTTTCCCCGCCGAAGGCGTCAAAGGCGGTCACCAGCAGTTTCTTTTGCATGCTCACAGTTCGCTTGCCACAGGCAGCAGCAGCTCATACGCCCGGTCGCTGGTGATACCGGGTTTTAACTGGTCGCTGTACAGGTAACTCAGCATCAGCCAGTCCAGGTCGCTAAGCTCCTGGGTCTCCGTCCACGGCTGGTAGACAATGCTGTCCTCGTGCTCATCAATGTCGTTGGTCAGGCCCAGGGAACCCACAATTTCCTCCATCAGCAGGTGGTTGCGCTGCTGCTGGTTGGTGACGTCGCTGGACACCACCACGGTGGCGCGCGTCATGCGGTAGTTGTCGTAATAGTACTCGAACAGCCCCCAGTTATCCGGCTCGTAGTAGGTCAGGTGGTTTTCCATCTCATCCAGCGGGCAGTAGATGACCCGCATGTTGGCGCTTCTATCATCAGCCACCCGCTCAATGCCGGGAAAGGCGATCAGGCCGTACTCCTCGCCCTTTTCGTGAATGGTCTGCAGGAAGGCATCCAGAAAAGCTTCGTCCTCCGGCGTATAATCGCCGGACAAGCTTAACTTGATGGGCTTCTGCCAGCGCAGCATAAAGTCGCGCCCCTGGTCGCCAAACTCCACCGAGAAGCCGGCAACCATGAAGGCGTCCAGCGCCTGGATGCCGCGTGGCGTTTCCTGGGTTTCCGCTTTTTCCTGCGGCTGGGCAGCCTGCGCCAGTGAAACCGCGGCTGTAAGGACCAGCGCCAGCACCAGCGCCGCGCTGATAAGTCTGAGTTTTTTCATACATCCTCCTTGGGGGTGACATCGCCCCGCTGCTTCAACTCGCCCACCATGCGGTCGTAAAATGCCGCATCGATGCGGTACTTGCGTGCGTACACAATATACCCCAGCACAATGCACACCAACGGCAGCAGCAGCATGGCGGCCTTTAACAGCGTGATGCCCTGGGGCGTGACATCGCTTGCGCTGTTTGCCCGGTTGATGCCGGACAGTATCAGCGTGGCGCCCACAATGCCGCTTGATACCGCACCGCCCAACTTGTTAATCAGCGGCTGCAGGGAAAACGTGACGGCGTCGTTGCGCTTGCCCAGTTTCCACTGGCCGTACTCGATGGTGTCCGCCAGGAACATCAGCATCAGCAGCTGTATGAACGCCTGCCCGGTGAACAGCAGCATGCCCGCCGCCCCGATGGGCAGCATGTGCATGGGCGCAAAGAAGAACACCAGGTAGCCCAGCACCACCAGCACGGTGGCGCCCTGGTACAGGCGCTTTCTGTCAAAGCGCTTGCTGAAGTGTGGAAAGGCCGTCAGCGCCAACAGCTGCGCCGCCCCCAGCACCAGCGCGAATACGCCGTACATGTCTTCATCGCCGTAGGCGTACTTGAAAAAGTGCAGGCCAAAGCTGGTGGTGGTGGTGTAGCCAATCATGAACAGCGCCATGGACAGCGTGGTATACAGCAGTTGGTCGTTTTTAACAATGGCGTCCACCATGCCCCGCAGCGTGGTTTTCTCCTCTTTTTTGAACGCGTCGCGCTTTTCCCGCACACCAAGTAAGGTGAACAGCTGAAACAGCAGCATCAGCACCGCGGTGCCCAGCGCAAACAAAAACCATGCCCGGGTATCGCTGCCGGTTGCGTCCGCCAGCATCTTGGTCACGGGCATGATGCCCACCACCACCGCGTACATGCCGATGTTGGCGCAGATGCGCGCGAACGCGCCGGCGCGCTCCCGCTCCTTTTGATCCAGGCTCAGCGCCGGCAGCATGGACCAGTAGGCGATGTCATTGGCGCCGTAAAATATATCCCACATCAGGTAGCAAAAGGCGAAAAACAGGATGTACGCGGCGCCGTTCAGCCCCATGTCGTAAAACATCAACACCATAAACACCGCGCCCACCAGTGCGCCCACCAGCATGCCGGGCTTGTACTTGCCAAAGCGGGTGTCGGTGTTGTCCACCACCAGGCCCATCACCGGGTCGTTGAGCGCGTCAAACACCCGAAACACCGTCAGCACCAGGGTCATCCACCACATCATGCTGTCGTCCAGGTTCAGCACGTCCGTCAGGTAGTACATCAGGAACATGCTGACGGTGGTGTAAAACATGTCCCGTCCCACGGTGCCCAGGCCGAAGAAGATTCTATTTTGCCGCTGTTGCCGCATGCCGATATACCCCTTTTCTTTTGCTGCATCATACCATACCGCCGCCTGCCTTAAAAGCGTAGCACACCGCTTTTGCACCGGCTTTGCTTCTTCTGTGCCCTTTCGTTGACCCCTTCACAAAAGGATGCTATTCTTCGTGCATCCCGCTGAAAGGTGGTGCAAACAATGAACTTTGTGTACATTTCTCCCCATTTTCCGGACAACATGTGGCTGTATTGCCAGGCCCTCACCCGCAACGGCGTGCAGGTACTTGGCGTGGGCGACACCGCCTGGGAAGACCTGCCCGAGCACCTGCAGCACAGCCTGACCGACTGGTACCGTGTGTCCTCCCTGGAAGACCGCGGCGAGATGGTGCGGGCGCTGGGCTACTTTACCCGGCGCTGGGGCAAGCTGGACTGGCTGGAGAGTAACAACGAATACTGGCTGGAGCAGGACGCCTGGCTGCGCACCATGTTTCACATCCCGGCTGGAAGCACAAGTCGCTGATGAAGGCGGCCTATGAGCAGGCCCAGGTGAACACCGCGCCCTGGCAGCTGGCGGACACCTATGAAAACGCCGCCGCCTTTGGCAGCCGTGTGGGCTACCCGCTGATTGTAAAGCCCGACAACGGCGTGGGCGCGTCGGGCACCTACCGCATCAACAACGAGCAGGACTTGCGGCACTTCTTTGACCACCTGCCCATGCAGCCCTATATCATCGAAAAGTGCGTCTTTGGCACCATCTGCAGCTATGACGCCCTCATTGACAGCCGGGGAGAGCCGCTGTATGAAACCGGCAACATCACCCGCGGCAACATCATGGACTTTGTCAACCTGCGCCAGGACTGCATTTTCTACATGGTGCCGGAAGTGGCGGACGACCTAAAGGAACTGGGCCGCCGCTGCGTGAAGGCCTTCGGGGTGAAGAGCCGCTCCATCCACTTTGAGTTTTTTAGGTTGGATGTGGACCAGGAAGGCCTGGGCAAACAGGGCGATCTGCTGGGGCTGGAGGTCAACATGCGCCCCTCCGGCGGCTACTCCAGCGACATGATTAACTACGCCGGCTCAGTGGACATCTACCGCATGTGGGCGGATATGATACTGCGCGACCGCGTGTGGCCGGAGCCCGACCGGCAGACCTATTTCTGTGTGTTCCTGGGCCGGCGCGACAGCAAGCACTACGCCCACCACCACATCAGCCTGTTAAAGGACTGGAGCCACCGCATGGTGCTGGAAGCGCGCCTCCCCCGCGCCCACAGCGACACCATGGGCGACCACTGCTACATCGCCCGCTGCAAAAACGAGCAGGAGATGAACGACTTTCTGGACTACGCCACAAAGGAGGCATAGATGCAGGTACGCTACCACAAGGCCTGGTCAAACAAACTGAACCGCGACATGGAGATGAAAATCTACGGCCACGGGGGCCAGCCCTGCCTGGTCTACCCCTGCCAGGACGGCCGATTTTTTGACTTTGAAAACTTTGGCATGGTGGACTACTGCCAGCCCTACATCGACCAGGGGCGGCTGACGCTGTACTGCGTGGACAGCATTGACAAGGAAACCTGGTCCGCCCAGCACGAGCCGCCCTACGACCGCGTGCGCCGCCACGAAGCCTACTTTGGCTATATCACCGACGAAGTCTGGCCCTTCATGATGGCGGACACCGGGCACCACGGCCGCGCGATGACGCTGGGCTTTTCCATGGGCGCCTACCACGCCGCCAACACGCTGTTTCGGCGGCCGGACCTGTTTGACACCGTCATCGCCATGAGCGGCGTGTACGACCCGGAAACCTTCATGGGCGGCTATCTGGATGAGGTGGGCTACCTGAACTCCCCGCTGGAAAGCATGCGGGGCATGCCCCAGGGACACCCCCACATCGAAAAACTGAACACCTGCAAAATCATCCTCTGCACCGGGCAGGGCGCGTGGGAAGAGCTGATGGTGGCCTCCACCGGCAAGATGGACCAGGCCATGCGCGACAAGGGCGTGCACGCCTGGGTGGACTACTGGGGGCACGATGTCAGCCACGACTGGCCCTGGTGGAAAAAGCAGCTGCCCTACTTCCTGGACAAGGTGATGAACGCCTAAATATCCTATTCCGCCAAAAAACTGAGGTTTTTTGGCGGTTTGGCTCTTTGGCCGTCTAACCTCTCGCTGCGCTCCCGGGCGGTAGACGGCAAGGAAACCCTTTGCTACGCAAAGGCTTGCCGCGCCACCGTACACGCCGCTGGCGCGGATTGTACTCGGAGG
>CAYFSN010000041.1:0-16362 GCA_964345845.1 uncultured Christensenella sp. | reverse complement strand
GTGCATTGCGCTGATCGCCTTGCTGATACACTCCACCTACGGGCGGGCGTTTAAGGCCATACGCGATGACGAAGTCGCGGCCGAAGCCATGGGCATCAACCTGTTTCGGCACAAGCAGATGAGTTTTGTCATCAGCAGTTTCTTTGCGGGCGTAGGCGGTGCGCTGCTTGCCATGTATCAAACCACCGTGCAGGCCAGCGCCTTTAAGGCCTCCATGACTTACGAGATACTGCTTATTGTGGTCATCGGCGGCATGGGCTCCATCACGGGCTCTGTGCTGGCCAGTTTCCTGTTTATCGCCTCCAGCGAGTGGTGGCTGCGGTTCCTGGACAACGAGCAGTTCATTGGCACCCTGCAGGTGCCGCTGCTGCGCTCAGGCTTCCGCATGGTGGTGTTCTCCGTGGTCATCATGGCGGTGGTGCTGTTCTACCGAAAGGGCATCATGGGCGACCGGGAGTTTAGCTGGCAGCGCCTGAAGGCGTCCTTCTCCCGCAGGAAGGGAGGCGAAGAGCATGTCTGAACATGTACTGCAGTTGCATGATGTCACCATGCAGTTTGGCGGCGTGGTGGCGGTGGACAACCTGTCCATGCACATCGACCAGGGCGAAATCGTGGCCCTCATCGGCCCCAACGGCGCCGGCAAAACCACAGCGTTTAACTGTGTCACCGGGGTATACAAGCCCACCAATGGGCAGGTATGGTACCAGGGGCAGCGCATCATTGAAAACATGCCGTCAGGCAAAATGAAAAAGCTGTATGCCGGCAAAAACCAGGGCAAATACACCCAGCCCCTGGCGCCGACCCCTGATCGCATCACCAAGATGGGCGTTGCCCGCACCTTCCAGAACATCCGCCTGTGGAAAACGCAGACCGTGTTTGAGAATGTGCTCATCGCCACGCATCTGCACCGCACCAGCAACCTGCTGACGGCCATGCTGCACTTAAACCACAACGAAGAAAAGCGCATGCGCGAGCAGGCCATGCAGTTGCTTGACGTGGTGGGCCTGCAGGCACTGCATGATGAGAAGGCCACCAGCCTGCCCTACGGCATGCAGCGCCGCCTGGAAATTGCCCGGGCGCTGGCCACCCGGCCCCGGTTGCTGCTGCTGGATGAACCGGCCGCTGGCATGAACCCGCAGGAGACGGACGAGCTGTCTCAGTTCATCGTCAGCATCAAGAACCAGTTTGATCTGACCATCTTCCTGATTGAGCATCATATGGACCTGGTCATGGATATCTCCGACCGCATCTATGTCATCGACTTTGGGCGCCAAATCGCCCAGGGCACGCCGCCGGAAATCCAGGATAATCAGGACGTCATTACCGCGTATTTGGGGGTGGATGAAGAATGAGTCTGCTTACCGTAACCGACCTGGCTGTGAGCTATGGCGGCATCCAGGCCCTCAAAGGCATCAGCTTTGATGTGCACCGCAACCAGATTGTCACCCTCATCGGCGCCAACGGCGCCGGTAAAAGCACCACGCTGCGCGCCATCAGCGGGCTGGTGCCCATCAAGTCGGGCGGCATCACCTTTGACGGCCGGGACATCACGTCGCTTTCCACCTCCCAGCGTGTGGCGGAAGGTATTGTGATGGTGCCGGAGGGCCGCCGGGTGTTCCCCAACCTCACAGTGCTTGAAAACCTGCGCATTGGTGCCTACCTACGCAAAGACAACAAGGAAATCGCCCGGGCGATTGAGTATGTGTTTGAACGCTTTCCGCGGCTTCAGGAGCGCCACTGGCAGATGGCCGGCACCCTGTCCGGCGGCGAACAGCAGATGCTGGCAGTAGGCCGCGCGCTGATGGCGCGCCCCCGGCTGCTGATGATGGACGAACCCTCACTTGGCCTGGCGCCGCTGGTGGTGCGGGACATCTTCACCATCATCCGCCGGCTGGTGGAGGAGGGCATCACCATTTTGCTGATTGAGCAAAACGCCAACGCGGCGCTTCGCGCCGCCCACTACGGCTACGTGATGGAAACCGGTCGCATTACACTGACAGGCACCGGGGAAGAGCTGCTGAACGAAAAGGCGGTGCGCGACGCGTACCTGGGCACCTCCCGTCGCAAACACGATACACCGCTCGTTAATAAATGACCGAACGCTTGCGATATGTCCGACAAACGGGTATAATGTTTTCTGGTGCGATTAGCACGAAACGATTTCCAACAGGAGGGTTACATGATTAAAGTAGGTATCAACGGGTTTGGGCGCATCGGGCGCCTGGTTTTCCGTGCGACTTTCGAGAACTTCAAGGACGTCGAAGTGGTCGCCATCAACGACCCCTTCATCAGCGTCGATTACATGGCCTATATGCTGAGCTATGACACCGTGCATGGCCGCTTCAACGGCGACATCAGCTATGACATGGATAAGTCCACCCTGACGGTTAACGGCCGCGAGGTGAAAGCCTATGCGCTGAAGGATCCGTCCGAGATTCCGTGGAACGAGACCGGCGCTGAGTACATCGTGGAGTCCACCGGTGTGTTCACCACCGAAGAAGGTGCCTCCAAGCACTTCAAGGGCGGCGCCAAGAAGGTCATCATTTCCGCGCCCGCCAAAGACAAGCAGACCCCCATGTTCGTCATGGGCGTCAACCACGACGAGTACAAGAGCGACATGAACATCGTGTCCAACGCCTCTTGCACCACCAACTGCCTGGCCCCCCTGGCCAAGGTCATCCACGACACCTATGGCATCAAAGATGGCCTGATGACCACCGTGCACTCCATCACCGCCACGCAGAAAACGGTGGATGGCCCCTCCAGCAAAGACTGGCGCGGCGGCCGTGCGGCTTCCTACAACATCATCCCCTCCTCCACCGGCGCTGCCAAGGCAGTGGGCGTGGTCATTCCCGAACTGAAGGGCAAACTGACCGGCATGAGCATGCGCGTTCCCACCGCGGACGTGTCCGTGGTTGACCTGACTGTGAACCTGGCCAAACCCGCCAGCTATGACGACATCAAGGCCACCATGAAGGCCGCCAGCGAGAGCGACCGCTGGAAGGGCATCATCGGTTACACCGAAGATTCCGTCGTGTCCAGCGACTTCATCCACGACTCCCGCACCTCGGTGTTTGACGCCAACGCCGGCATCATGCTGACGGACACCTTCGTCAAACTGGTCGCCTGGTATGACAACGAGTGGGCCTACTCCTGCAAGGTGGTTGATCTCATTCGCCACATGTCCGAAGTAGACGCGAAGTAATACCCGCTTCCATTCAACAGGGCCGGTAATCGGCCCTGTTTTTTTGTGCCGTTTTCCTTCATCAACGCGCAGGCGGCGGGTTATGCTATAATCAGCCCATGAAGACAGAGCATGCGGCCTCCGCGTCCCGCCCCATCGCGGTTTTTGACTTTGACGGCACCATGATATCCGGCGACAGCATTGTGCCCTTTATCTGGCAGGCCGTGAAGGAAGGCCACCTTTCCCCCTTCCAGCTGCCCCGCCTTGCGCTGGACACCCGCCGGGCCCTGAAGGGGCATATCACCCCGGAAGAGGGAAAAACCCAGGCACTGCAGTTTCTAAAAACAATGTCACCGGATAGCAGGGCGGCTTTTTGTAAGCGCTTCTGCGAACATGTCCTGATGCCCAGGGTGTATCCCAAAGCGCTGGAGCGGCTCAAACAGCACCAGGCTCAGGGGGATGTGGTCATGCTGCTGTCCGCGTCGCCCGATGTCTACATGCGGCACCTGCAGCCCCTCTTGCAGGTGGATACGGTGCTGGCCACACCCACCGACGAAGACGGCGTGGTCACCCACAACAACCGCGGCGAAGAAAAAGTGCGCCGCCTGCAAGCCTGGGCGCAGACCCAAACCTTTGCGGTGGACTGGGCGAACAGCTTTGCCTACGGTGACAGCGCGCACGACCTGCCGGTAATGCGGCTGTGCGGACACCCGGTCATGGTCAACCCCAAGCCCGCCATGCTGAAAGCAGGCGGTACGCTGCCCCAGGAAACCTGGCGGCCATAGCAAAGAATGACGATTGCAAAAAGCACCGGCCTGACCGGTGCTTTTCACTATTCTGTCAGTTTTCGCAGTACACCCGAATGGCGTCGCGCATCAACTGCGCGGTGCCCGCGCCAAAGCGGTCCAGGTTCTGGGTGAACCGCTCATCCGCCGTGTACATCTCCCCCAGACCCGCCAGGATTTCGCGGCTGCATGGGTAGTGGTGCGCGGTGATGTGGTCCTGCCAGCGCTTCACCAACGCTTGCACGGCATCGTCCGCAGGATCATTGCCCACTTGTTCGGCGAACTTAGCGAAAATGGCATCCGCTTCCTGGGCGGCTGACAGCTGCTGCTCGTCCGTGCGCTGGGCTTTTTCGCTCTGCTGGTAGGCATTGGTGTAGCCCCAGCGCTCCTTTACCTCTTTGGCATACTTGGCTTTCGCCTGCTGAATGTCCTCCAGCGTCGTTTTTACAGTTTTCATAGGTCTCCCTTCCATGGCGGCTTCCACCATGTCGATGACGTCGTTGAGTTGTTGGCGCTTCAGCAGCAGCAGGTCGTGATGCTGGCGCAGGCTATCCGTGTAGTCAAAATGTGGGTCCTGCAGCATGCGGGCGATGTCACTGAGGGGAAAGCCCAGTTCCCGGTAGAACATCACCGTCTGCAGCCTCAAAAGCGCCGCATCGTCGTACAGCCTGTACCCGGTGCCTGACACCCGCGACGGCATGACCAGGCCTTCCGCCTCCCAGTGGCGCAGGGTGCGTACGCTGACCCCAAGCACGCCGGCCGCCTCTCCAATAGATTGCATGTCCTCACCTCAAGGGTATTGTAGTACCTGACGCTGCGTCAGGGTCAAGGGCAAAAAGAAAAAAGTGCCCGTAGGCACTTTAAGAGGCGATACCGGTTACGCCCGGGTGGATGCTTCCTTGATTTTGGCTGCCTTGCCCTGCAGACCGCGCAGGTAGTACAGCTTCGCCCGGCGCACCTTGCCCTTGCGCACCACTTCGATGCTGGCCACGCGCGGGGAATGCAGCGGGAACGTACGCTCCACGCCGATGCCGTAGCTCATGCGGCGCACGGTAAAGGTCTCACGGTTGGAGCCATTGCGCTTGGCAATGACCGTGCCTTCAAACGCCTGCAGGCGCTCACGGCTGCCTTCAACAACCTTGACAAACACGCGCACGGTGTCACCGATGCCGAACTCGGGCCGGTCATCACGCAGCTGGGCCGCTTCAATAGAACGGATAATCTCACTCATTGGGGTTTCCTCCTTCCCTCGTAGACGTTCGTGCGAGGTCTGAAAACCCGCAGAGGACCGCCCGTTGTCACAAAGGGCATTCTACCATGCCAAACACGCACAATGCAAGCATTATTTGGGGATGCTTTGGTGAGTCGAACCTACATCAGCCGCTTGCGCCGGAAAAGCAGCAGGATAAACCCTGTTAGCAAAATGCACCCTATAAACACCAGCGGATAGGCCCACGGGTGGTTAAGCTCCGGCATGTGCTTAAAGTTCATGCCATACCAGCCCACAATCAGCGTCAGCGGTGCGAAGATGGCGGTCAGCACGGTGAATATCTTCATGATGTTGTTCAGCCCGTAATTCAGCTCCGCGTCCAGCGCTTCCCGCAGGTGCACCAGGTTCTCACTTTTCAGCTGGGCGGCGTTGGCCAGGCGTTCTGCTTTTCCCACAAATATGCGGAAGTAGTGCAGGTTATGGGGCTCAAACAGGTCGTTTTCGTTTTCGTTCAGCTCTTCACCAATATCGATGAGCTGTTCATAGTAGTTGTGCACCAGCGTCAGCTGCTGGCGCAGCGCGTAGATGGTGCGGTTCAGCGCCTTGTCCACATGGCCGTTGACCAATTGCTCTTCCATTTGCAGCATGCGGTGGTCCATGCGTTCCATCATCTGGCTGCCGCCTAAAAGGAAGCGTTCCAGAATGGCGAACACAAACTTTTCCAGCGGCGCACCCTTTTGAAAACGCTGGATGACACTGTCAAACAGCGCACGGACGCTGTTATCGGCATCCTCCACCTTGACCAGCAGGAACATGCCCTTGCGGACCACGAACAGCAGGCGGTCCCGTTCGCCGTCCAAATCCTCCAGGTTAATGACATTGATGAGCCCAACGCTCCAGTCGTCAAACACATCCACGCTGTTGCGCAGGCGCCCAAAGTCGCCCGACAGCTCCTGAATCAGAGGCATGTCCACCCCAAGCGGCTCGCTGAAGCGGCGCAGCGCGTCCATATCCATGTAGCCAACCAACTGGCCGGACGCGGCCAAGTCGTTTGCGCTGATTTGTGCAACACCGTCTGCCTCCAGCCGGTAGAAAACCGCTTCTCCCTGTGTCATGGCGCTGCCTCCTTTTGTCTGTGGAGCCATCATAGCACGGAAAAGCCCGCCGAGGTAGGCGGGCTTGAGGGTATTCCGGGTTTAGTTCGCCGTGTCGTTGGTGACGGCGGTGGGCTTTTCGCCGATGCTGAGGATGAAGTTCATGATGATGCCCAGGATGGCGGCGCCGGCGACGGCCGGTACATTCAGGCCAAAGATGTTGATGTTGCCGCCGAAGGCGTAGTTGACGCCCAGGCCGAAGGTCATGATGGTGGCGATGACCGCGATGTTCTTGGAGTCGAACATGGACACCTTCTTGTCAATCAGAATCGCGATGCCTTGGGCGGCGATGGCGCCGAACAGGTAGATTTCCAGGCCGCCGATGACCGCCACCGGAATGCCGTAGATGACCTTGATAAGCGGCGTAAAGCAGCTGACCAGCATGGCGATGACGCCCGCCGCCGCCATGACCGGCACAGAGAAAACCTTGGTGATGGCCATGGTGCTGATATTTTCCCCGTAGTTGGTGCCGGCGGGGCCGCCCACAGCGCCGGAAATCATGTCGCAGATGCCGTCGCCGATGAGGTTGCGGTCCAGCATCTTGTCGATGCCGTACTTGCCTTTGCCCTTCTTGCTGGCCAGGTCATCCACGTAGATATCCAGTTGATAGATGTGCGCGGTAGACTCAGGAATGGTAGCGATGGCGATGGGCATGATGGCCGCCACCGCCGCCCAGCTGACCTTGGGCAGTGTAAAGGCGGGCAGCGCAAAGATGCTGCCGTCGCCCAGCTTCCAGGTGCTGGCGTCCAGCGCAGCCTGGGACATTTCGCGGAAGAAGTTGCCCTGACCAAAGGCGTATAGCAGCGCCGCGGCCACGCAGCCCGTCAGCGCACCCAGCAGCAGCGGCAGCTGCCCCAGGAAGCCTTTCAGCTTGCGGCTATACAGCACGGTGCTGATGAGTGTCACCAGGCTGATAATCCACACTAACTGCGGCTGACCCTGCTGGGGTGCCGCGTCCATCATGGCGTTGCCGGCCAGCGTCAGGCCAATAATCATGGCCACCGGGCCGGTGACAGTGGGAGGCAGGATTCTTTCCACCATGCCCATGCCGCCCCAGCGCACCAGCAGACCCGCGGCGACGGAGATGAGGCCGGAGGCGATGATGCCAAACTGAGCGTAGCTGATGAGTTCAGCGGGCAGGATGCCGGTGAGTTCCCACGCGGCAATCTGCTCGGCAGAGCCCTGGGCCATGACCATGCTGGCAATGGCGGTCAGGTACGCGAAGCTGGAGCCGTAGTACATAGGAATCTTCTTGCCGGTGATGAGGATGAAGCAAACCGTGGCCAAACCAGAGGCAAAGATGGTGGTGGATACCTGGAACCCGGTAATCAGTGCCACGGCCACCGTGGCCGGGAACATGACGATGACCTGCTGCAGCGCATACAGCAACAATTTGCCGGTTGTGGGTCTCTCATCGGGTAGATAGCCAAGGGTGTTTGCCTGTTGTGCCATGCTGCTCTCCTTTCAATCTGGGGCATTGCCCCGCGGCCATAAAAAAAAGCCGCCCTGCTCCCGGACGGCGCTGGCGGCCTGTGTTCTCCGGGCAGCCATTGCGGCGCCGTCTCAAACCTTGCGGATAATAGCACGCGGTCAAACTGGCTGTCAATGTTTTTTTGAACCAGGAATTGACAAGTTTTCCACTGGTTGAGTCCATTGACCCGCTGCTGGTGCCATGTTACATTGAAGCCACTAACAAAAGGCGGAATGAACAATGAATCAAGCATCCATACAGGAACGGCTAAAAAACATCCGTTGCTTTTTGCTGGATATGGACGGGACTTTCTACTTGGGCGACCGGCTGCTGCCGGGTTCGCTGGACTTCTTGCGGGCGCTTCAGGCGTGCGGCATCGAGGCCATTTTCCTGACCAACAACTCGTCCCGCTCGGCCGACTACTACGTACAAAAGCTGCGGCGCATGGGCGTAGAAGCACCCTTTCTGCGTGTGTTGACCAGCGGGCAAGCCGCCTGCAGGTATGCCATGCGCACCTACCCCGGGCAGAAAGCCTATGTGCTGGGCAACCATATCCTCAAAGAGGAATACCGCCAGATGGGCCTGCCGATGGTTGATGACGACCCGGACTATGTGCTCATTGCCTATGATACGGAACTGGACTACCAGAAAATGACCGCTGTCTGCAACCATGTGCGGGCGGGGCTGCCCTTTATCGCCACCCATCCCGACTACAACTGCCCCACGGAAGACGGCTACGCACCGGATATCGGTGCCATCATCGCCTTTATTGAAGCGTCCACCGGCAGACGCCCGGACATCATCATTGGCAAGCCCCATCAAGGCATCATCAACCAAGCGCTGGCCCTGACCAACCGCCCGGTTGAGCAACTGGCCATGGTGGGTGACCGCCTGTATACCGACATCCAGACCGCACTCAACAGCGGCATGACGGGCATCCTGGTACTGTCTGGCGAAACCGACCGGGACATGCTGGCAGGCTCGGACACCAAGCCCGACTTGGTGTTTGAGCGGCTGGCGGACATGGTGCCGTATTTGTAGAAGACGCCAAACAGCAAAACGCCCCGTGGCAAACCACGGGGCGTTTTGTTGTGTTGCGTTGCTTACTCCACGCTGACCACTTTGATGAGGTTGGTGGTGCCGCTCACCGTAAGGGGTACACCGGCGGTCAGCACAGCCAGGTCACCGGAGTGCACCAGGCCGGTATCCACCGAAGCGCTGACGGCATGGTCAAACAGCACGTCGGTCACTCGCTCCTCGCCAATCTGCACCGGGATAACGCCCCAGCTGAGGCTGAGCTGCCTGTAGGTGGAGGCATCGGGCGTGCAGGCAATGATGGGCATATCCGGGCGGAAGCGGCTGATCATCTTGGCGGTGGTGCCGGACTTGGTTACCGAGATGATGGCCGCGGCGTGCATGTTCAGCGCAATCAGGCAAGTGGCGTGGGAGATGGCATCCGCGATGTTGCGGTTGGTCTCCTCAATGCTGCGCTCCATGAAACGCTTTCTGTAGTTGATGTCGTTCTCCGCGCGCTCGGCAATGCGGGCCATGGTCATCACCGCTTCCACGGGGTGCTTGCCGCTGGCGGTTTCACCCGACAGCATGGTGGCGCTGGTGCCATCGTAGATGGCGTTGGCTACGTCGGTAATTTCCGCACGCGTCGGCCGCGGGTTGTGTACCATGCTCTCCAGCATCTGTGTGGCAGTAATCACCTGCCGACCGGCCATGGTGGCGGCCTTGATGATGCGCTTTTGCAAAATGGGGATTTCCTCAAAGGGAATCTCCACACCCATGTCGCCGCGGGCAATCATGACAGCGTCGGCTGCTTCGATGATTTCCTCGATGTGCTCAACGCCGTCGGCGTTTTCAATCTTGGCGATGACCCGCATGTGCCCGCCGCCGTTTTCGTCCAACAGCTTGCGCATGGCTTCCACGTCTTCCTTGCCGCGCACGAAGGACGCCGCCACATAGTCAAACCCGGTGCGGATGCCAAACAGCACGTCGTCGCGGTCGGCTTCCGAAATATAGGGCATGGAGAAACGCGCGCCAGGCACGTTCACACCCTTGCGGTTGGAGATGGGGCCGCCGCTCACCACACGGGTGATGATATCGGTGTCGGTCACTTCCTCCACGTGCAGTTCCACCAGGCCGTCGTCAATGAGGATGCGGGTGTTGCTGCCCAGGTCGTGGGGCAGGTCTTTGTGGCTGATGGATACAATGTGCTGGTCGCCCACCACATCGCGGCTGGTCAGGGTGAAGCGGTCGCCCTCCTTCAGCGTGACAGCGTTGTCCTTAAATGTGCCCAGGCGAATTTCCGGGCCCTTTGTATCAAGCAATGTAGCCAGCGGCATGTGCAGTTCGCTGCGCACCCGGCTGACGTTCTTGAACGTTTGCAGGTGGCTGTCCTGGGTGCCGTGGGAAAAGTTAAAGCGAGCGACGCTCATACCGGCCTGCGCCAGTGCTTTGATCATCTCATAGCTGTTGCTGGCCGGGCCCAGGGTGCATACGATTTTGGTTTTTCTCATACTTCCTCCTCACGACGGCAACAAAACGAACAGTCATCCGCCACTATACATTGTCAACGCCTGCCCGCCATTTGTCAAGCAAGACGCGCCAACAACGCCGTGCGGGTTGACAAACGGCGTTTCGGGCGTATAATTATCCCTATTAGTGTATTGATATGGAGCCAGGGCTGTGATGCCCGCATGCGGCCCCTGAAAAGAAATACAACAGCAAGCGAATAGCGAACAGGAGGCCCCATGAAGCAAGCCATCAACACCCTGAAACGGTACGTGAACCTGCCCAGCGGCAGCTGGGACCGCATGGACGCCATCGCGCTGGCCCAGGCGCTGGCGGAAGACTTTACCGCCGCCGGCATGCAGGTAACCCAGGTGCCGGGCACCGTGCATGGCCCAACATTGGTATGCAGCTGGGGGAACGGCCCTAAGCAGTTGCTGCTGATGGGCCACTACGACACCGTGTTCCCAACCAGCCAGATGCAGCCCTTCCGGCTGGCGGGCGACACGGCGTGGGGCTCCGGCACGGCGGACATGAAGGGCGGCCTGGTGGTGATGCTGTATGCGCTGAAAGAAGCGCTGCCCAAACTGGACCCCAGCCAGCACCGCATCGTGTGTGTCCTGAACGGCGATGAAGAAGTGGGTTCGGTGGAAAGCCAAGGCCATATCCTGGAGGCGGCCAAAGCATCTGTTGCCGCCCTCAGCTTTGAGCCGGGCGGTGACGAACTGAACATTGAACGCAAAGGGGTGACCTCCTTCACGCTGACGGCCAACGGCCAGGGCGGCCACGCGGGCAGCCAGTACAAGCACTGCCACAGCGCGGTGGAAGGCCTGTGCGATGTCATCAACCGCCTGTATACCCTGCGGGATGACAAGCAGGATGTCAGCATCAACATTGGCGTCATTGCAGGCGGTACGGCGGAAAACGTGGTAGCGCATCAGGCCAGCGCCCGCGGCGAGTTTCGCGCCTATGACCCGGAGCTGCTTGCCGGCATGCAGCAGAAGGTAAGCGCCCTGTGCGCCCAGTGCGCGGTGGAAGGTGTCACGATAACTGCCGCCTTTGGCGCCACGCACCCTGCCTGCAAGCGCACCGAGGGCAGCGTCAAACTGTTTGAGAAAGCGCAGGCGCTGGCCAAGAATCAGGGGCGCAACCTGGCGCTGCATGTCACCGGCGGCGCGGGCGACATTTCCTTCGCCGCCAAGGCGGGCATCCCGGTGCTGGATGGCTTTGGCCTGCCGGGCGCCGGCTACCATACGGACAAGGAGCAGGCGGATGTCAGCCTGTTCCCCCAGGCCATCAGCCTGGCAGCGGACATGATTGTGGCTGTGCTGGAAGACAAGGCCTGATATCATTTATTCATCACCCACCGCGGCGGCGCATGTGCCCGCCGCCTTTTTTCATGCGAAACGTTTTGGGGCGTTTGCCTGTTCCACTAACAATTGCCACTGCTTTTTGGTACAATGGCGAAAACGAAATCAAATCATCGGAGAGGAGCCCACGATGCTGCCCAATATTACCTTACTGACCACCGGGGGAACCATCGCCAGCCTGCAGTCGGCCGACGGCTTGGTGCCTGGCATGCACGCGCAGGACATTCTGCGCGCCTGCCCGGAGCTGGAAAACATGGCACGGGTAGAAGCCCGGGATGTGTTCTCGCTGGATTCCAGCAACATTCAGCCCGAGGAGTGGCAGCTGCTGGCCCGCGCGGTGCTGGACGCAGCCAAGACCTGCCAAGGCATTGTCATCACTCATGGCACGGATACCATGGCCTACTCCGCGTCCGCCCTCAGCTTTATGCTGCAGGGGCTGAACATCCCGGTGGTGTTCACCGGCAGCCAATTGCCGCTGAAGCACCCCCTCAGTGATGCCCCCAGCAACCTGCGGGAAGCTTTCACAGCGGCCCTAACCGCGCCCCCCGGCGTCTACGTGGTGTTTCACCACAAGGTCATTTATGGCACCCGGGCGGTGAAACTGCGCACGCTGGGCTTTGACGCCTTTGACAGCATCAACGCCCCGGCGGTGGGCACCTTTGACGCGGATGGCCTGCACATGACCTCCTCCGCTGTGCCCTGCGCCGACACCCGGGTCAGCCTGCCGGAAGAGCACATGCTGCAGATTGAGCCGCGGGTGTTTTTGCTAAAACTAATGCCCGGCACCGACCCGGAGATATTCGACCACATCATTCAGGCCGGTTACCAAGGCCTGGTCATCGAGGCCTTTGGCCTTGGCGGGCTCCATTACATACGCCGCAACTTGCTTGATAAACTGACCGCGCTGAGCGAACACAAGGTGCTCACCCTGGTCACTACCCAGTGCCTGTATGAAAAGGCCGACTTCTCCATCTACGAAGTGGGCCGGCATGTGCTGCAAAGCTGTATTTGGGGCGCCCATGACATGACCACAGAGGCCGCGCTCACCAAACTGATGTGGGTGCTGGGCGACCGCCAAAATCGCATGCCGCTGCTGACCCGCTGCCTGGCGCACGAGATGATTCAAAACTAAAGAAATGCGCCTTCAAGCGTTCAACGCCGCCGGAATGCTTCCGGCGGCGTTGTGTTATATGGTTTAACATATCGGGCATGGCCGGTTGCGGGCATTGTCGATGCGCGAGCATGCTGAACAAAAGTCAAACGCAAAGTTGGGCGGAGGATTTTCGATGGCTCCGCTAAGCCGAAAGAGGGAGGTGTAGCGGCGCTACTCCGACCGAAAGAGGCAACGCGGAGGCGCGAAAAGACCTGCCCAGCGAAGCGTTTGCGCTTGCGTTTAGCATGCCTAGTACCAGGTTTGACCGAACCAGTTAATGTACCATGTCCCCTCCAAATGGGGTTGATAGGTGAAGACATCCGGCTGGGTCTGCTGCTCTTTGGGCAAGGGCGACATGTTCTTCTCCACGTTTTCCGCCCATGCATCATACACATAGCTGAACCGGCGGATGCGCGGGCCCATGTTGCCCTCGACCGTCTCCACCAAGTACTTGCCTTCGCCCAGGGGGGTCACCGCGCTGACAAAGCCCACGTGGATGGTGGCATAGCCGCCTCGGCGGCCGTAGATAACTTCGTAGCCCGGCTGGGGAATCATGGTCAACCGGTCCATCTTGGTGAAGCCCTCGAGGATTTTGGGCACCGCGGCCTCCCGCACGGCGTAGGGATGGCCACCTTCCTGCAGCACGCTTTCCTCGCGCTTTTGCATGGGTACGCCCGCCGTGTCCAGCACATAGTTGACAAAGCCTCCGCACCAGCCAAACTCACACTTGCGGCCGCAATACCAGTAGGTGTATTTGTTGCTCTTGGGAATGGACGTGCCCAGGTTTTCCTCCCACTCCTGCAGGCTGAGGGCCACCGCGTCGCTGATGGCCTGGGGCATTTCCCCTGCGGGCTGGGCGTTTACATGCAGTTCAAATACCTTGCCGCCCTTGTTTTCTGTAAAGGTGATGACAGCATCGCCCTCGGCAAAGAAGGTGATGCGCCCGCGGCTGTCCACCCGGGCCACCTGTTCGTCGCTGCTTTGCCACACACCGCGCCGTTCGCTGGGGGTGTATACAAAACTGCGGCCCACGTGGCTCTGAACGGCGTCGGGATATACCGGAGCCTTCTTGGAGGAAGCCAGCGCAGGGGCTGTGAGCAGCAGCAGCATAAGCAGCAGGGATGCCAGGCGTTTCATGTGGATGGTTCCTCCTTGGGTTGGGTTTCGGGCGCGGTGCCGCGCTTTTTGCCGGAGCCGGCGCTATCGGCCGCCACGGCGATAAAGCCGGTGATGATGGACAGGTAGTAGGTTAGGAAGCGCCACAGCAATAGCGCCGCGAAGATGAGGGACGGCGGGAAATAATTCTTGAAGAACAGGTAGAAGCCGCCCTCCTGCGCGCCGGAGGCGCCGGGCAGCGGCGTAAAGGACGCCGCCAGAAACAGCATCAGCTGGATGGTGAGGATGTGCACATACGGCGCTGTATCCATGCCAAAGCCGCGGTAGACAAAGTAGGTGGCGCTCATCAGCCCGGCCACCTGTACAATGGACAGCAAAAACAACGCCACAAACTGCAGGGGGTGCTGGGTCAGCATGTCCACGCTGGCGTGAAAGTCCTCCAGCGCGGCATCCCACTTAGAGGAGGTTTTCTCCCGGTTTTTAACGATGCGCAGCTTATAGCACAGATTTACAAAGAATATGATGATGGCCCGAACGGCGGAGCGGCTGATGGCCAGCAATATGACCCCCACCACCGCAAAGCCATTGAGCAGAAAGCCAATCCACACCATGGCGGTGCCGACGGTGCCAATGGCCCCCTCCACCACACCAGGGTACAGCAGCCACATGACAGCACCCAGCAATATCAGCGCGCACTGCCAGCAAAAGAACTTGACCGCAAGCGCCGACGAGGTGATGCCTGAGGGCACCCCATGCTTTTTCATGGAGAACACCTGCATGGGCTGCCCGCCGGTGGCGGCGGGCGTGATGGACGAATAGTACATGCCAATCAGCCCCACCGATATGCAGTGGCGGTACTTCACCCTTACCTGCTGAAAGCGGAAGAACAGGTACAGCAAGGACCCTTCCATGGTCATATGAATCAAGAAGCAGCCCAGGCCGCCCAGGAACCACAAGGGGTCCACCTTCTTAAGCGCCTCGCGCACCTGGCTAAGGTCGCCAGAGCGCATACCAAAGTAAATCACCATGGCAAAAGTGCCGAAGATGAATAGTGCGTTCAGCAGACTTTTGCGGGATTGCTTGGTGATGGTGGTCCGTCCTTTCTAAGCCTTCGGGGGCGGGTTCAATGCCGAAAGTATACCATGCCCGCATGCAGGGAGCAAGGAAGGCAGCAGCCTGCCAAACATAAAGAATACCCTTGCTTTTCTTGACGGAAACTCGTGAAGTGCTTATGCTATCCGCATTGAAGAAAGGGGGTACAAGCATGATTTTGGACAGCTTGCAGAACATCACCAGGTATAAAGGCATTCACCCCAACCTGGACACGGCTATCGCATACCTCGAGCGGACCGACCTGCGCAGCCTGCCCCTTGGCCGTACGGACATTGACGGCGACAAGGTGTTTGTCTCCCTCTCCAAGCCGCAGCTTGGCGACAACAAAACCTGGGAAAAGCACCGTCTGTACGCTGATATTCAAATCGCGCTTGAAGACGGCGAAAACATCGCCTGGGCGGATGAGAAAGACCTGCAGTGCTTCAGCGTGTATGACGCCGAAAAGGGCGACATCCAGCTAAGTGAAGACCCAACCCCGGGCGTAGTCTGCGCCATCAAAAAAGACCACTTCGGCCTGTACTTCCCCCACGATGCGCACCGCCCTGGCATCGGCACGCAGGTGGGCTACAAAGCCGTGGTGAAGGTGCGGGTATGAACCACCAGGGCACCGCCTTTTTGCATACAGGGCGGCTGTTGCTGCGCCCCTACCGGGACGGCGACGCGGAAGATATGTTCCGCAACTGGGCAACCGATGAGGCCGTGTGCCGGCACCTGACCTGGGCGCCGCACCCCAACATTGACTTTACCCGCCACCTGGTGGCGGACTGGACCGCCAGCGGCATCAACGACCGCTACTACCACTGGGGCATCACGCTTAACGACGAACTCATCGGCGACATCGCCGTGGTCAACTACAGCGACCAGCACCGCCAGGCGGAAATCGGCTACTGCCTGGGCCGTGCCTGGTGGGGGCAGGACATCATGCCCGAAGCGCTCAGCAGCGTCATTCACTACCTGTTTGACACCATCGGCTTTCACCGGGTGACCTTGATGCACGACACGGACAACCCCGCCTCCGGCCGGGTGATGCAAAAGGCCGGGCTGCAGTATGAGGGCACCATGCGCCAGGCCATCCTCAGGCGGGACGGCACATGGGCGGACAAGGCGGTGTACGGCGCCGTCAACGGCCCCTGGCAGCAGGCGCAAAGGAGAGCAACCGTATGACCGTCATCCCCAAGGACTACCACTCGCGGCTGAACCTGTATGAAACGCAGGAGGCCATTGCCCTCATCAAGAAAACGTTTGAGGATTTTTTAAGCAAGGCGCTGAACCTGAAGCGTGTGTCCGCC
>CAYFSN010000040.1:0-16373 GCA_964345845.1 uncultured Christensenella sp. | reverse complement strand
CCCCAGTCGCCGTCGGCACGGTCAGCGAAACGGCGCAGTGCGCGGGCAGCGGCAGGGTCCCGAACAGATCGCGTCCGGTCGCGGCATCCACCAGGTGCGCTGGGTCGGGCCGATCCTCGAAGAACGGCGTCTCGATCGCGATGCGGCCCTGGCTGTCGGCGGCGGGTACGCGCTGTACGCGGTGCACCCCACTTTCAACCTCCATGCGGCTGAAGGCACCGGCGCCAGACAAGGTATACACCGCCTCCTTGACGCCGCCCAGCTCAGTCTCCGACACGCTGATGTACTCGGTCTTGTAGCCGTGGCGCTCCGCGTAGCGGGTGTACATGCGCATCAGCAGGCCGGAAAACAGGCTGGCCTCATCGCCGCCGGCGCCCGCGCGAATTTCCATCACCACGCTGCGCTCATCATCCGGGTCCTTGGGAATCAGGAACACCTTCAGCTGTTCGCGGGCCTTGCTCTCCTGCTCCTCAAGCCCCGGCAACTCCTCCTGGGCCAGGTCGCCCAGTTCGGGGTGGGCGGCCAATTCCCGCGTGCCGTTTAACTCGTCCCGCAGTTTTTGATAGGCGCGCCAACTGTGCACCGCTTCTTCGAGGCCCGCGCGCTCTTTCATCAGCTGCTGCCAGCGCGGCACATCCATAATAATATCGTTTTGCGAACAGGCGATGCCCAGCTCTTCGTAGCGTGCGTCCATCCACATAAATTGTTCATCCAGTGACGACATGCGTTTCCTTCCTCTGGGCGGCCCATACGCGCGGCCGTCCACTCATATCATCATACACCGTGGGCTTTGTGAATTCAACTTGCGCAAGCTGGCTGATGGCGTCCGTCTGGCCGTCACCTGCCTCCAGCAGCAGCCAGCCGCCGGGGGTGAGCAACGCGGGCGCCTGGGCGATGACGCGGCGGTACAGTGCCAGGCCGTCCGGGCCGCCGTCCAGCGCCAGGGCCGGCTCAAACCGCACTTCGGGCTGAAGGCCCGGCAGGTCAGCGGCCGGAATGTAGGGCGGGTTGCAGCAGATGAGGTCAAAGCGTTCGCCTGCAAAGGGCGAAAACAGGTCCCCCAGGCGTACATCAAGGGCGATGCCGTTCAGTTCGGCATTCTCCCGCGTCAGCGCGACCGCGTCCGGGCTGATGTCCCCCGCCGCCACGTAGGCCTGCGGGCATCCCTTCTCAAGGCTGACGGCGATGGCGCCGGTGCCGCAGCACAGGTCCAGCGCGCGCTGGCCGGGCTGCAGGCGCTTGAGCGCCTGCTCCACCAGGGCCTCAGTATCATTGCGGGCAATCAGCACCGGCGGCCGGCACCGGATGACATGCCCCATGAACACCGTTTCCCCCAGGATGTACTGCAGGGGCTCCCGCGCCGCACGGCGGGCAACCAGCCCCTCCAGCACGGGGAGCAAGTCTTCTTTGAAGGGTTCATGCCCCCGGGCGACGGTCTCCATCCGCCCCAGCCCCAGCACATGAGAAACAAGCCACCCGGCGTCCACCTCGGCGTCAGGGACACCGTGGGACGCCAGGCGGCGTGTGGTTTCCAGTAGTTTTTCCCGGATGGTGGGCACGGCTTACGCCTTGGCAGTTGCCGGAATGACCGCGTAGCCTTCCTCGGTGCGCTCGCCCTCGGGCAGGCCGTAAAGCGCTGCTTCCATGGCGGCGATGGCCACCTCCAACATTTCCTCGGTGGGGCGGCGGGTGGTGAGGCGCTGCAGCTGCATGCCCGGCCACCGAAGCGCCTTGGCCAGCGGGCTGTTGGCGTGGGCCAGCCCTTTGAGGATTTCGTAGCTGATGCCCGCCACCAGCGGCAGCAGCAGCAGCCGGCTGAGGATGCGCACCAGGTAGTTGCTGCTCATGTCATAGGCAAAGATGCTGAATATCGCCTGGTCCAGCACCGAATAAAACAGGATGGAGAATACAAAGGTAATTAGCAGAAAGCTGGTGCCGCACCGGGGGTGCAGCGCGGAAAACTTTTGCGCGTTTTCAGGCGTCAGCGGCAGCTCCGCTTCGTGGTTGTACACGGTTTTGTGTTCGGCGCCGTGGTACTGGAAGGTCTTTCGCATGTCGGGAATCAGCCCCATCAATATGAGGTACCCAACCAAAATCACCGTGCGAATCAGCCCGCTGACCAGGTTGACGCTGACATGGCTCCACCCGGCGGCCCTGAGCGCCTTGGCGGGCAGGTTGGGCAGCACCATGAACAGGCCTACGGACAGCGCCATGGCCAGCACCATCGCCAGGCCCATGACCACCTTGTCCACACCCTTTCCCAGCTTTTTCGCCAGCCACTTTTCAAAGCGGCTGGGCTCTTCGTCCATCATGCCGCTCATTTCGCCGGAGGCGGTCAGCACCTTCATGCCCAGGCTCATCATCAGCACCATGTTGACGGCGCCGCGAATCAGCGGCAGGCCCATCCACTTGTGCTGCTTGGCGGGCGACTCATAGGCGTCGCGCTTGATGACAATGCTGCCGTCCTCGCGCCTGACGGCCACGGCGATGTGCTCCGGGGCTTTCATCATGACGCCCTCCAGCACGGCCTGACCGCCAATATCTGGTTTGCGGTTTTTTCTTCCTTCATCTATCGACATAGTGTCCTCACTTCAACAATGTAATGCCCTTACATTATACGCCCCGAAGCCGGCTTTCAACCCCCCGGTTTGTAAACAAAGAAAAAAGAAAGGCAGGTCCACATTGTACGCGGCCTGCCGTGATGCTCGGTCTGCTCAGATGTTGTAGCGCTTCTTGAAGCGGTCAACACGTCCGCCGGCGTCAAACAGCTTCTGCTTGCCGGTATAGAACGGATGGCACTTGGGGCAAATATCCACGCGCATTTCCTTCTTGATGGAGCCGGTCTCAAACACTTCGCCGCAAACGCAGCGAACTTCCGTCTTCTGATACTTGGGGTGAATGTCTTTCTTCATTGTTTCGCCTTTCCCGCGCAGTGTGATCGGTTCCATGGCGCGCAACCATGAGCCGTCTTATCAGTATATCAGCGGTTTAGCGCAAATGCAATACTTTTCTTAACGAAGTGCCGCCGGAAGTAAGGTGGTCAGCGCGTCGGCGATAACCGCGTGCCCCTTTTCGTTGATGTGCATGCCGTCCACCCCCACCAAGGAGGGGTAGTCGTTATGCGCAAGCAACGCGTCCCGCAGATCCACCAGGTTGAGCCGCAGCTGCGTCGCCACCCGGCGCACCGCGTTGGCGTAGCGCTCGTGCCAGCGGTAGACGTGCTGTACATCGCCCAGGTAGCGCAGGATGGCGCCCGCGTCCAGCCCCTGGGACACCCAGGCGGCGAAGCGCTCCGCCACCAGCGGGGGCGGGGTCATCAGCACGGGCTTGCCGCCGCGCTCCTTCACGAGGCCTGCAAAGCGCGCCAGGGTTTCTTCAAACACATTCAGCGGCGTCGCCGCGTCGTACAGGCGGCTTGGGTCCTGGGAGACCTGCGCCCAGGGCATGTTGCAGTCATTGCCGCCGTAGGCCAGCAGCATGGTGCCGCCCTGCAGGTTGGACGCCTGGTAGTCGTTTAAGCCATCCACCACCGTGGCGCCAAAGCGCGAGCGGTTGTCGATGTCGATGACGCCGCGGCCGCGCAGCATGCGCTCAAAGTTTTCGCGCAGCACGGCATAACGCCCGCGGACGCTGTCAAAGTCGATGCCGCGGCCGATGGAGTCGCCCCACAAGGTCAAGCTGGATAGCTGCATGCGTGTTCCCTCCCCCAAGTCATCTGATGTGCATATCATGCACACTGGGGGCGCCAATGTCAATGAACGATGTGGTGACTGGCAGCCCATCCCCACCCAAAGGGGGCAGCCAGGCTCATTGCCCGGCGCCAGGCGAAGTGATACAATGCGGCATCACCATGAAGGGGTGCTGTATGCAACTCACATTTCAAACTTATCTGCTGGTCTGCCCGCTGGTGTTTGTGGCGGGCTTTGTCGACAGCATCGCCGGCGGCGGCGGGCTGATTAACCTGCCGGCCTACTACCTGGCAGGGCTGCCGCCAGCGCTGGCCAACGGCACCAATAAAATGGGCTCGGTGCTGGGCACGGCCGTGGCCACCGGGCGCTACGCCCACAGCGGGCACATCCCCTGGAAGCAGGGGCTGGCGGCGGTGGCGGGCGCGCTGCCGGGCAGCTACATTGGCGCGTGGATGCTGCTGTGGCTGCCGGCTGAGTACGTGAAAATCGGCGTGGTGGCGGCGCTGCCGCTGGTGGCGCTGTTTGTGTTATTTAACCGCGACAGCCTGACCCCGCGGCAGTTGGTGCCGGAAAAGTGGTCGCTGACGGCGTGCCTGGCCATTGGGCTGCTGATTGGCTGTTACGACGGGCTGATAGGACCCGGCACCGGCACGTTTTTGCAGTTGATGTTCGTATCGCTGATTGGCATGGAGGCGCTGAGCGCGTCTGGCGCCGCCAGGCTGGTAAACCTGTGCAGCAACATCGGCGCGCTGGTCATGTTCGCCCTCAGCGGGCAGGTGCTGTACGCCCTGGCGCTGCCGGCCGCCGCCTTTGGCATGGCGGGCAACTGGCTGGGCAGCAGCATGGCCATCAAAAAGGGCGCGCCGTTTATCCGTGTGTTGCTCATCTGCGTGCTAGCACTGCTGTTTGCCGCCCTGGCATGGGATGTATTCGCCTGAGAGAAAGAGAAGTGCCAAAATGTATGATGTAGCCATCATCGGCGGCATGGGGCCGGAGGCCACCGCTGCGTTGTTTTCCCGGTTGGTGCGCCGCACCCAGGCGGCGCGCGACCAGGAGCATATGACCATCTGCGTGTTTAACGACGCGCGCATCCCCGACCGCACCGCCTACCTGTTAGGCGATGGCGAAGACCCGCTGCCCCGCATTCTGGAGAACATCCACCGGGCGAAGGCCGCAGGCTGTAAGCGCTTTGTGGTGCCCTGCAACACCGCGCACGCCTTCGCGAAGGACTACGCGGCGGTTAAGGGCATCGACTTCATCAACATGATTGAAGAAACCTGCAAGGCGCTGAAACACAACCACCCGGGGCAGCCCGCGGTGGTGCTGGCCACCCACGGCACCGTGCGCACCCAGGTATACGGCCACGCGGGCGAAGCCCTGGGCGTGGACATCCGCTACCCCGGCCCCAAAGCGCAAGACCGGGTGATGGCGATGATTCATGCCATCAAAGGCGGCGCCTATGACGAAGAACAACTGGCGCAGGAGTTGCTTTCCCTGCTTGAAGCAGACAACCCGCCGCAAAACCCGGTCTACGTGCTGGCCTGCACCGAGTTGTCGCTGTTGACGCCTGCCCTGCGCCGCCTGCGGCCGGGCCTGTTTGTGGACGCCATGGACGTGCTGTGCGAGCGCACCATCACGGCCTGCGGCTACCGGGTGAAAGACGAACACCCATAGGGTATAATGAAAACAGATTATCGCGTACAAGGAGGCAACATGAGCGAGGCGGACAGACTGGACATCATCCAGATATTTGATGAAGACGGCGGCGAACACTTCCTGTCGGTGGAGAAGTATTTTTACTACAACGGCGAGGAATACGTGCTGCTGCGCGAAGTGCAGGACGACAACGGCACCCCGGAAGAAGGGGAAGCCCGCCTGCGCGTGATGCGTGTGGAAGTAACGGAAGAACAAGACGGCGAAGAGGTGGAAGACTTTGTGGCCGTGGAGGAGGCGCTGGAGGCGTCGCTGATACAGTCCGCCAGCATCCACTACACCGCGCCTGAGACCGGGGAGAGCGCCGATTAAGCGTTTGGACATGAATGAAGGCCTGCGGCTGAAGTTAAGCCTGCTGCCCGACAGCCCGGGCTGTTACCTGATGAAGGAAGCCGGGGACATCATCTACGTGGGCAAGGCGGTGAACCTCAGAAGCCGCGTGTCCAGTTACTTCAGGCCCCAGGGGCATACGCCCAAGGTGGCAGCGCTAATGCACCGGGTGGACGACTTTGACACGGTGCTGTGTGCCAGCAACCTGGAAGCGCTGATGCTGGAAAGCAACCTCATCAAGCTGCACCAGCCCTATTACAACATCCTGTTAAAGGACGACAAGCGCTACCCCTACATTCGCTTTGACCTGAATAATCCTTTTCCCCGGCTGACCATCGCCCGAAAGATGGAGGATGACGGCGCCCGCTACTTTGGACCCTACATCGGCGCCAACGCCATCCGCCAGGTGATGGGGCTGCTTCGCCGTGCCTTTCCCCTGCGCACGTGCAGTTTAAACCTGCCCCTGAAGACCCCCATACGCCCGTGCATCAACTACGATATCGGCCAGTGCCTGGCGCCGTGCGCCCACAAATGCACCCAGGAGGAGTACCAGCGGGTGGTGGACGACGTGCTGGGCTTTTTAAAGGGGCGCTACCAGCCGGCCATTGACGAACTGGAAGCGGCCATGAAGAAGGCGTCCCAGCAGCTGCAGTTTGAGCGCGCGGCAGAGCTGCGCGACTGCATCAAGGACATCCGCATGCTGATGGAGCAGCAAAACGCGCAGCAAACCAACCGCGCGGAGCAGGATGTCATAGGCCTGTCCCAGGACGGGCTGGACGCCATGGCGCAGGTGCTGTTCATCCGCGGCGGCAAGATGCTGGGCGCGCAGCACTTTACCCTGCCGCGGGAAGGGCGGGAGCCCCGCGCCGCGGTGCTCAGCGCCTTTATACAGCAATACTACGAAAACCATATGCCCGCCCGGGAGGTACTGACTGACGCCGCCGACAACCCGGAAGACCTGGAAGCCTGGCTGCGCCAGCGCCGGGAGGGTGCTGTGAGCCTGTTGGTACCAAAGCGCGGCGCCAAGCGCGACCTGGTGGAGATGGCCAACAAAAACGCCGAAGACCAGCTGACCAAGCGCAACGCCCAGCAAAAGGTGCTGGAAGAGCGCACCACCGGCGCGCAAAAGGAACTGGCGGCCATCCTGGGGCTTAGTACCGTGCCCCGGCGCATTGAGGGCTTTGACATTTCAAACACCCAGGGATTGCTGTCTGTTGCCAGCATGGTGGTGTTCATTGACGGCGCCCCGGCGAAAAAGGAATACCGCCACTTCCGCATCAAGACGGTGGCGGGCGCCGATGACTTTGCCAGCATGAACGAAGTGGTGGGCCGACGCTTTGCCCGCGCCATGGCGGCCGACGAAAAGGAACGCTGGCCCATGCCCGACCTGGTGCTCATCGACGGCGGGCCTGAGCAGCTGCGCTTTGCCCGCCGCGCCATGCTGGACGCGGGTGCCGATGTACCTATGTTTGGCCTGGCGGAGCGGCTGGAGGAAATCTGGCTGCCGGACAACCCGGTGCCCATCGTGCTGGACCGGCACAGCCCGGCCTTGCACCTGGTGCAGCGCGTGCGGGACGAAAGCCATCGCTTCGCCATCACCCACCACCGCAAACTGCGGGGGAAAGCCTTCGCCCGCTCCCGCCTGGAGGAGGTGGCCGGCATTGGTCCGTCGCGCAGGCGGGCGCTGTTCGCGCAGTTCCGCACCATGCAGGCCATCCGCGAAGCCACGGTGGAGCAGCTGGCCGCCGTGAAGGGCATGAACGAGGCCGCCGCCCGCAACCTGCACGCCGCCCTGCGCCAGCAGCCTGGGAAAAACGCCCCGGATGCATAAAACTGGCGCGGCGAGCCGTTGTATGGAAGACGGACGAGGAGGGCGGCGATGAAACGCAGGCTGGCGGTGTGGCTGTTGATGGTGTTGTTCAGTGTGAACAGCGCCCAGGCAACGCTGTCGCCCGGGCTGGACCGCCTTCAAACGCGTTATCAGGCGGGCGACCCCATAGCCCTTCAAGTTCAGGCCGAAGTGAGCATCGCGCAGGACCTGTCCCCTTTGACCCTGGACACGCTGAAAGACCTGCTGCCGCGCACGCGGCTTTCCCTGCAGCTGAGCCAGCCGCACAGCGCCCAAGCCGCGCTGAGCGTGGATGAACAGCCGCTGCTGCATTACCTGTACGCGCAGGACGAAAACACCGCCTGGGCAACGCTGGCGGGCAGGGCGTACACCGCCCCCGCAGGGCAGGACCCGTTAGCGGGTTTGCTGGACGGCGCGCTGCCTTTTACAAGCCTTCCAGTTGAAGGGCTTCAGGATTTACTGGCCGGGCACATGCCCACCCTCTGGCAGCTGCTAAGTCCCTATGCAGACACCCAGCGCCAAAGCCGCACCATCAAGAACGTGGGCACGGCGGCCCTGCAGATACGGCACGACATGACCGCCGAACAGTGGACGGCGCTGTGGCCCCAGGCGAAGGATACGCTGTTGGACGCCGCGGCGAAAGAGGGGCTGACCCGCACCGCTTTGGATAGCGTGCTTCAAGACCTGCAATTTGAAGGCGCCATCAGCGTACGCCAGTACACCGACCGGGACGGCAACCCGATGGGCTGGCAGTTTTCCGGCACGGTGACAAAACAGGGTCTCACGCCGCGCAAAGTGGTGCTGCACACGGGCTATGGGCAGGCTAAGGGCCTGTACATCAGCCTGCGGGCCCCGGCCGTACAAGGTGCTGACGACCTGCAGGTGCAGGTCTCTCTGCGCCATACCCAAGGCGACGCCCGACGCGGCCTGGAGGGCGACGCGGTGTGGCGCTGGCGCATCGAAAAGGAGCGGGACAGCGGCAAGGCACGGCTCAGCCTTACATCCCGGGATACCGATGCAGGCGAAACTATCAAGGGCACCTTGTCGGTGGACATCCCCGCCCAGGGCAGCCGGCCCCGGCGCATCACCCAACTAAAGCCCGACCTGCTGTGGGCGGATGATACGCTCAGCGGCACCGCGATGCTGACCCAGCGGGAGGCCGGGCGGGACGCGCTGGAGATGCTGCTAACGCTGCGCCTGGCGGCGGACAGTACCCCCTTGCCAGTACCGCCAGCGCAGGCCGTCAACCCAGCGGCACTGAACCCAGACCAGCTTGCGGCGGAAAAGGCAGCGCTGGAAACAGCCCTGCTTGCCCCGCTGAAAGACCTGCTATTCAGCCTGCCGGAAGACCGGCGCCTGGCGCTGATACACGACATGGGCCGCACCGCCCGCACCCAGGGTGAGAGCGTTGCCCCTGTGCCCAACTACCAAGTCACACCTGACAACCCAATGGAGGAGGAGATTCCATGAAACGTACCATCGCAAGCCTGTTGGCTGCCCTGCTGCTGCTCAGCGCCTTTTCGGCCTTCGCGGCGGAATACACGCTGGACCAGAAGCTGCACATGCAGCTGCGGGACGGCAGCGGGCTGAAGGCCACGGTGAAGTTTATTATGCCGCCCGGCAGCCAGATGTCCGCCCTGGACCCGGCCACCAACACCCTGCTGGGGGCGCTGCTGCCGGCCGCTCAGCTGGACATACGCTACATTCGCGGCGCCGGCGCCCTAAAAGGGCAGGAGGACACCACCATCACGCTGCTGAAAAACGGCGCGCAGGCGGCGGATGTCACCTTCACCACCGACGGCACGCTGGAGGCGGTGCGCTCCTCCCTGCTGGGCCAGCAGACCTATGCGTCTCTGAAGGGCGACGGGCTGTTCCTGGCACTGCTCACCGGGCAGGATGCCCAGTGGCCGGGGCTGGAGCGGGTGCTGTTTGCCATGAACGGCGCCGACAACGCCTGGCGCACCCAGGCGGAAACCAAAATGAAGCCGTACCTGGATAACCTGGCCACGTGGCTGCAGCAGTTCACCACCTCCGGCAGCCGCCAGGATGAAGCCGGCCGCACGGTGACCGCCAGCACCACCACGGTGCCCGCGGCAGAGCTGAAAAGGCAGCTGAAAAGCATGCTGGCCGCCTTGTACCAGGACGCGGAACTGTTGACCCTGCTGCGCCAGCAGTTCAGCGCGTGGGAGGCCGCCGCCTACCTGGAGCCCACCATGCTGCCGGGCTTCCAGGCCGCCATCGACCAGATGCCCCTGACCGACGACCTGCTGCTGGAGCGCCACTGGGACGCCCAGGGCGCCGTGGTGCTGGATGACCTGAAGCTGCCCATGGGCGGCGCGTCCGGGCTGAAGCACGTGCACTACCGCTTTGAACAGGCGCCGGACGGCAACCGCACCCTGACGGTGGAAACCGCCGGCAACCCGGTGGTGCTTAATCACGAAGTGGGTGCCCGCCGCACATTGGTGATGCAGGGCAAACCTCTGCCCAACACCCAGGAAGGCATGCAGACCGGTGCCTACCAGGGCACACTGACCTTGACCCCGGAAGAAAGCGCACTGACGGTGGTAGGGTCCCCCGCGGCGCCTGTGGTGCAAACCATTGACTTTGACCTCACCTTCACCGCGGCCAAGGAGGTTACCGACGAACAGGGCCAGCAGAGCACGCGGGATGTGACCATGGAGCTGAAACTGCGCCCCAATGGCTACGAAAACGTGGGCGAACAGCTCATCAAGCTGGACGGCCAGTTCAAAGGCGGCGTGCGCCAGACCGCGGCCACACACTTCACCGGTACCCTCGCGTGGTCGGACCTGTCCACCCAGAGCGTCATCACGGCCCAGGTGGAAGCATCCACCGCTGCGCCATGGGCCATTCCCACGGTAGCAGGGGTGAACACCATCCGCCTGGACAGCATGACCAAAGAACAATTGGAGCAACAAAAGAACAGCCTGCTGACCAGCCTGACCACAGCGGTCAATCAGCTGACGCAGTCGTTCCTCACCGTGCCCACACCCTGACAATACAAGCCTTATGCGTTCCGGCGGCCGCATGCAGACTGCCGGAACGATAATATTTACACAATCTTTACATTTGATAATTGCCTGAAGTCCAAAAACGGTGGTAAGATAAAACAAGCGGCGCGGTTGCCGCACTGATGAAGGAGGAAATACTCTATGAAACTATTCAGCAAGCGCCTGCTCGCGCTGCTCGTCGTGCTGGCGATGACGGCCACGGGCCTGACCGCCCTGGCGGAAGCGCCCAAACTGCCCACCGCCAACGACGTCTATGTGCGCGGCAACACGCTGAAAACCGAGATTGATGTGCAGCTGGAAAGCGAAACCATCTCCGGACTGCTCGCCATGTTCTCCGACGGCCAGCAGGACCCGAGCCAGACGGCCATTGTCACCACCGCGGTGAACGCCATCACCAAACTGACAACCACCATCCTGTCCACCACGGAAGACGCGACTGTCACCGTTGGCACCGATGCCGGCACGCTGCTGACCATCCAGGGCAAGGTGGAAGGTGAAAATGCCGTGGCCGCTTTTGACCTGCTGCCTGGCATTCAGCTGAAGCTGCCCCAGGAAATGATGCCGTCCCTCGCCCAGTCCCAAGCTGCCATGAAGGCGCCGGAAGTGGCTGAGGAAGCTGTGGTGCCGTATGTCACCGCGATTAACACCTACTTCAGCGAAAAAGTGCTGTCCGCCGCCCAGGTGGAAGAGGGTGCCTTTGAAGTCGCCAACGTTGGCACCTTCAGCACCAAAACCACCTATAACCTCACCAACGGCATCATCGCCGGGCTGATTACATCGTTGAACGATGTGTTCCGCGCGGACACCGAGATGCAGGCTGTTGTGGACCAGTACCTCACCTCCATGAACACCGCCAACCAGGCGAGCGAAGCGGCCGCCCCCGAAGGCGCCATCGTGATGCAGACCACCCCCAAGACCGCTGCCGACCTCATCAAGACCCTGGACGAGATGGCCGCTGAGGCCAACAAAGCGGGCGACACGGTGGTTGCCGAACAGCGCCTGTACAACAACAAGGATAGCGAAGCCTTCTACATGGAAACCGAAACCCCGGCCGGTGAGTCCGACCAGACCCTGATGACCGTGGCCTCCCTGGGCGAAGGCATGAACACCGATATACGCGTGGAACTGCTGGTGAACACCGCAGCGCCCAGCTATGGCGAGCCCGAAGCTGAAGCCGCTCCCGCCGCCACGGAAGAAGCGGCCGCGCCCACCGACTGGGTTGCCCTGAAGGCCGCCGTGCTGGACGGCACCAACCCCATGGCCACCCTGGTGAACTTCAACGTCAACGCCGGCCCTGAAGCCGACGGCGCCAACGTGCTATCCAAGATGGACATGACCATCCGTACCCAGGGCATGCAGTTTGCCCTCAACATGGATGGAAAGACCGCCACCCAGGGCGACTTTGCCTCCGAAGGCAAGGTGCAGCTGACCGCGCTGACCCCCAGCCCGCTGCTGACCGTGGTGTACAAACTGAGCGAAGTCACCGACAAGCCGGCCCCCCTGGCCGACGCTGAAAAGGTCATCGTGATGAATGACGAGAACCTGTCTGAAGAAGACAACGCCGCCATGGGCGAAGCGCTGCAAAAGGGCCTGCCCCTGCTGATGGAGCGCCTGCAGACCGTACTGCCTGAAGAAGGCCCCGTGCTGGTGCAGCTTATTCAGCAGATGATGGCGCCCCCCGCGCCCGCCAACCCCAGCTAACAAACCCTAAGTAAAAAAACACCTCCGGGGCGCGGATGCCCCGGAGGTGTTTTCATGTGCCTGTAATGTTACTCCACTTTGGTGTAGACCGCGATTTCGGCCAGCGTGCCCTCACCGTCCAATTGCAGGGTCAGGCTGTCTGTCTCTGTGCCGTTCAGCGGGAACACCCAGGCGCCGTAGGCCGGATCAACCCCGTCCGGTGTCAGCATCAGCGTTTCGTTGCCCAGGGTGAGGGTGCCGCTGCCGCGCCAGTCTGCCCCCGGGTACACCATCACGTAGTGAGGGGCGATAGGGGCCGCGAAGGTCAGCTCGGCCTCGCTGCCTCGCCAGAGGTAATCAAGCGCGGAGGGGCCAAAGCCCACATCGCCATCAATTAGAAGGACTGCATTGGTCTGCGCAGTAGGTGCCGCGTTCTCATAACCGCTGACCGCATCCGGCAGCGGGCGCTTGCCGTAGAAGGGGCCGTTTAAGTAGGCGGTGCCGTCGGCGTGAAAGCCGGCGCTGTCGATGTTCAGCCGGCGGTTGCCGGACGGGTTCTGCGGGTAGGTGTGGGTGTGATAGGCGGTAAACCACTGCTCGCCCACTTTGAAAAAGCTGTTGTGCCCAGGCCCGGAAATGGTGGGGCTGTCATCGGGCCCCGTCCAGGTCAGCAGCGGGTTGTTCGCCTGCTTGGTGTAGGGGCCAAGCGGGCTGTCGGCCACTGCCACGCCCACGGCGTATTCACGACTGGCGTAGAAGTTGGCGCTGTAGTACAGGTAGTAGCGGCCGTCGTGCTTGAGCACGCTGGGGCCCTCATTCCACCGCCAGGTGCCGCCGTCATGCTCCCAATCGGTATCCGGCTGAATGAGCGGCACAGGCTCGCCCACAAAGTGCAGCAGGTCTTGTGTCAGCTGCACGCCGTAGATATGGCTTTCATTGCGGCCGTTGTACACGTACTCTGAGCAGTCCCGGCTGTAAAACATATAGGGGGTGCCGTCTTCCGCTACGTACAGGCTGGCGTCAATGACGGCGTACCCCAGGTCGAACAGCGGGCCGCCTAGCGGCTCCTCATAGGGGCCAGCGGGGTGGTCGGCAAAGGCGATGCCCACCCGCAGGCTGCCGTTGTCCTTCCACCGGGCGGAAAACAGCATGACATACTTGCCGTCATAGGCGTAAACCTCCGGCGCCCAGTAGTCCCCCATCGCCCAGGGCAGCGCTTTGAGCGCCTTTTGCTTGTCTTGGAAGGTCTGCAGGTCGTCAGATGACCACACGTTAAAGCCCACCGTGCCGCCGGTGGCGAACAGGTAGTACCGGCCCTCCGCCGGCAGGATGAATGGGTCGCCGATGTCAAAGACATTCATGGGGTTTTCATAGGTTATGCCGTCTGGCAGAGCCGGCGCTTCCGCCCGCGCGGCGCCCATGGGCAGCAGCGTGCCCGCCAGCAGGGACATCACAAAAAACAAAGCGATGATGCGCATGAGGTCCTCCTCTTTCTATGTTGTTGATGATGTCATTGTACCAAAGCGTGCCCGCGGGCGCCACAACAAAAAGCCCGCCGCCCCACCTTAACAGGAAGAACGGCGAGCCTTTGCTGAAGTGTTATGCGTTCACACTTTTGATTGTGTCGATAATCGTGCGGTCACGGTACTCCACCTCCGCCACCACGCGGCCCTGAGGCCGGCTGGTCTGCGGCGCGCCTGTCACCTGTTCGGCCATGCGCTTGAGGTCGTGAATGTCGTACACCGGCAGGCCGCCTTGCTTGAGGGCGTCGGCCAGGTCCTTGCGCAGCGGGTTCACCGCCACACCGCGCTGGGTGACCAGCACATCCACGGTGCGTCCTGGCGTGGTGGTGGTCAGCACCTTATCCACCACGATGGGCAGGCGCGCGCGGAACAGCGGCGCCACAATCATGGTCAGCTTGGCGCCGGCCGCGGCGTCGCTGTGGCCGCCGGAGCCGCCCATGATGTAGCCGTTGGAGTCCGTGTGCACGTTGACGTTAAACTCGGTGTCAATTTCCGTAGCGCCCAGCACCACCGCGTCCAGGGAATCCACCACCGCGCTTTTCACCCCGGGGCTGGCATAGCGGGACGCCGAGATTTCGTAGTGCCGCGGATTATCGCGGATGGACTGCACGGCGCGCAGGTCAAAGCACTGCACGTCCAGCAGCGAGGTAAAGTAGCCTTCCTCCAGCATATCCACCAGGTAGCCGGTGATGCCGCCCAGGCCAAAGGAACCTGTGACGCCGTGCTTTTGCATGATGGGCTTTAGGTATTGGGTCACAGCCAGGGACGCGCCGCCCGCACCTGTCTGGAAGGAAAAGCCGTCCTTGAGCAAGCCGGAGTGCTCAATGACCTGCGCCGCGTAGCGGGCGATGGTCAGCCCCACCGGGTCGCGCGTGATGCGCGTGGTGCCCGACACAATGCCCTTGGGGTCGCCGATGGAGTCCACCCGCGCCACCATGTCCACCTCGTTTTCCGGTATGGACGCGGGAATCAGCGGATAGGGCTCCAGGTGGTCGGTGACAATGACGGTCTTTTTCGCGTGGCGGGCGTCCGGCATGGCATAGCCCAGCGAGCCGCAGGCCCCGGGCCCCATGATGCCGTTGGCGTTGCCCATGATGTCGGCCGCGGGGGCGGCCACAAACGCGATGTCAATCACCGTGCGGCCGTGGTCGATGGCGTCGGGCCGGCCGCCGTGGCTGCGGAAGCGTACCGGGTTTTGCAGCACGCCTTCCGAGATGGCCCGGCCGATGCCGCCTGCCATGTAGTTGGTGGCCAGGCTTGTGACCACCCCGTTTTTGATGTGGTCAATCAGCGGCATGTGTACGTCAAACAGGCTGCTCATTTCCACCGTCAGGTCCTTCACCCCCAGGGCGGCCGCCTGGGCCAGCACCTGGTTCATCACCTGGTCTCCATTTCTCAGGTGATGATGAAACGACAGCGTCATGCCGTCTTTCAGCCCGCAGGCCACCATGGCGTCCCGCAGGGATGTGGTCAGCTTACTCATGGTTCCCTCCCAGGCCCAGGGCCTCCGCAGCGTCCAGCACGCGCTGGGCGCGGTCCACGATGGGTTTGTCAATCATCTTGCCGCGCAGCGACACAGCGCCGCGGCCCATGCGCTCGCCTTCTTCGATAGCAGCCATGACCTCACGTGCGTAGGTAATCTCTTCCTCCGATGGGCTGAAGGCCGCGTTGATGGCCGCCACATGCCGGGGAGAAATGGCCGCCTTGCCGGTGAAGCCCAGGGCGCGCGCGAAATGGGCGTCCTTTTCCAGGCCTTCGTCGTCGTTGACATCGGTAAAGGGGGTGTCGTATACATCCACCCCGGCGGCCCGGGCGGCCACCACCACACGCCCGCGGGCGTATAGGATTTCGTCCCCTTTGGTGGAGCGGATGGCCTGCAGGTCGCTGGAGAGGTCCTCCGCGCCCAGGAAGATGGCCTTCACGCGCGGGTCGCTGGCGGCCATGGCCTAGGCTTTTTCAATGCCCGCGGCCGTTTCCAGCCGCGGCAGCAGCCCCACGGTGCCTTCCTCCATGTTGTTGTTGCGCTCTGCCTCCGCCATCATGGCGGAAACTTCGCGGATGTCATCCGGCCCCGCCACCTTGGTGGGCATGAGCAGGGCGGGCTTCAGCGGCACCATGGCGTCAATGTCATCCTGGGTGTAGCCGGAGCCCAAGGGGTTGATGCGCACAATGATTTCCACCCCGTGGTAGGTAAGCCCAGTCAGCGCACGGCGCACCAGTACCCGTGCGGCGTCCTTCTGGTTGGGGGCGACGGCGTCTTCCAAGTCCAGGATGACGGCGTCCGCCTGGTGGATGTCCGCGTTTAACAGCATGCCCGGGCTGTTGCCCGGCACAAACAGCATGGAGCGCCTCATTTGGACACCTCCCCCGCGCGGCGAAGCGCCGTCTCCACCCGGGCTTTGATGGTGCATTCCACCGCGCCCTTGTCGTTGAGTTCGATGCGCGCGTCGCGCACGCCCAGTTCCTCCGCGGTATCCAGCACCGCCTTGCGAATCTGGTCTCCGAACTGGTTGAGCACAATGCTGGTCAGCGCCAGGTCGATGCCCTCCTGCGCCGGCGA
>CAYFSN010000039.1:3521-17394 GCA_964345845.1 uncultured Christensenella sp. | reverse complement strand
TTGAGCGTTCTGGTAACCTTACCGGTGCGGCCTACCAACTGAGCCAACAGACCGGGTGCAAACAATATATTATCCAACGGCGGCGCCGCTGTCAAGTGTCAAATTGAGGGGCGGGGGTGTTCGCCTTGCGGCTGTCCGCCCGGCGGTCGATGACCAGCGACAGGATGAGCCCTGCAAGCACGAACAGGCCTCCGGCCAGGGTTCGGGGTGAGAACACGCCTGTCAAGGCAATGTCCACCAGCACGCCGGCCACCACCTGGCCCACGAACAGCGTCAGCGTCATGTAAAACGACGCGATGCGCCCCACCAAGGCGCTGGTGACCAGCACAATGATGACCCCCAGCACGCCGCCCAGGTAGGCGGTGGCGGGCCCGGTCAGCGGCTGCGTCTGGCCGCCCTCCAGCGCGAACAGCACCAGCGCGCCGGCTAACCCCGTGAGGTAGTTGATGAAGGTGGCGTTGTACACAGAGGTTTTCCTGGTCAGCTGGCCGTTTAACAGCCGGGACAGCAATACGCATACCCCCGCCAGCAGGGATACCGTCACGGCCAGGGCGTCAAAGCTGTCCAGCATGATGAGGATGCCGATGACCAGCAGGGGCGCGCCCAGCAGCTTGCCCTTTTGCACCTTGCGCACCGGCAGGCCCAGAAAGCCCCAATGGTCCGCCATCAGGCTAAACACACTTTCGCCCAGCAGCGCCAGCGCCAGCAGGGCGGACACCGATATGCGGCCAAAGGCCAGGTTGTTGCACGTGATGGTGCATACGCCCACCAACCCCGCGCTCAGCTGCCACACGGGCAGCTTGGCGATGGTGGGGCGCAGGCGCTTGTAGGCCATGACCAGAGTCATAGCCGCACGGCCCACCAGGTGGATGATGACCAGCGCGAAGGGGCGCCCGGCAATGCCGGTGAGGCTGCCGTTGAAGACCACCATGACGGCGGTCAGCGCGCCCATCAGCAGGGAGGCGGCGTAATACATGGGTTACCTCTTGTGCCTGGGAGAACTGCCTCAGCCCTCCAGGCCGAAGCGCTCCTTCAGGCCCTTTTCCAGCCTGGCGATGTTGTCTTTCAGCGCCTGGGTGGGCAGGCCCACATTGATGCGGATAAACTGCTCCGCCCCCGGGCCGAAAGGCAGGCCGTCGTTGACGTAGAATTCGCAGTCAATGAGGAAGGGGATAAACTCCTCCCGGGGGATGCCTGTGCCCGCGTAGCCCACCCACAGCAGGAAGCCGGCGTCCGGCGTCAGGCACTCAAAGCGGCCGTTGTAGCGGGCAAAAAAGTCCATCAGCACCTTGTGGTTGTGCTTCACCACTTCCGTTACGGCCTTCAGCCACGGCCCGCCCTTGTCGTAGGCGGCGGCGGTGGCCACCATGCCCAGCACATTGGCGCGCTCGATGCCGTTGTACAGGTTTTCCAGTTCAAACTTGCGGTAGAGCGCCGGGTCTTTGATGAAGATGTTGGCGCACTGCAGGCTTTCAATGTTGAAGGTTTTGCCGGCGCTGGTGCACAGGATGCACCGCTGGGCATAGGGGCTGACGGTGTTAAACACGGTGTGGGGCACATCGCCGTTGATGATGTCCGAGTGAATCTCGTCCGCGCAGATGGCGACGCGGTGCTTTTCGCAGATGTCGGCGATTTGCTTGAGTTCGTCCCTGGTCCATACACGGCCGGAGGGGTTGTGCGGGCTGCAGAACAGCAGCAGCTTGGGCCGCTCATCTTTGCAGATGCGGTCAAGCAGTTCAAAGTCGATGTGGTAGCGGCCGTCCTTGATGTGCATGGGGCAGCCCACCACCCGCCGGCCCTGGCCCTCGATGACCTCGTAAAACGGGCCGTAGATGGGGGTGAACACCAGCACGCCCTCGCCGGGCTGCGCGCAGGCGCGCACCGAGGCCGCCAGCGCCGGCACCACGCCGGGGGTGGTGAACACCCATTCCTTTTCGGCTTCATAGCCGTGATGTTCTTTGTAAAACCGCAGCACAGACTCCAGGTAGCTGTCTGTCGGGCGGGAATAGCCCAGCAGTTCCCTGGGGGGATAGTCCACCAGCGCCTCCACGATTTCCGGCGCCGTGCTAAAGTCCATGTCCGCCACCGTCATGGGGATGACCCCGGGGCTGGCGTTGGGGTTTTGCATCAGCATGGTGACCCATTTGCTGGCACGGGTGCGGTGGCGGTCGTGGAAGGATTCAAAGTCGTAGGGCATGGCGGCTACCTCCTATGGTGTTTTTGGCACGTTTTTTATCTTAACAGACTTTGGCGAAAAAACACAGACACCAACCTGGGTCGGTGCCTGTATATTTGGTGTTTGTTTGCGCACTCAGTCCTGAAACATGGGGCCGGACAGGTAGCGGTCGCCGGAATCCGGCAGGATGACCACGATGGTCTTGCCCGCGTACTCCGGCTGCTGCGCCAACTGCCTGGCGGCGGCCACCGCGGCGCCAGCGGACACACCCACCAGCAGGCCTTCGCTGTGGGCCATGTCCCGGCCTGCCGCCAGCGCGTCGGCGTTGGAAATGGTGATGACCTCGTCATACACCTTGGTATCCAGCACATCGGGCACAAAGCCGGCGCCGATGCCCTGTATCTGGTGGGGGCCGGGCTTGCCGCCAGACAGCACCGGGCTGCCCTCCGGCTCCACCGCCACCACGCGCAGGGCGGGGTTTTGCTGTTTTAGGTACTGGCCGGCGCCGGTGATGGTGCCCCCGGTGCCGATGCCGCTGACCAGCACATCCACTTTACCCTCGGTATCGCGCCAGATTTCCGGGCCCGTGGTTTCCCTGTGCACCTGGGGGTTGGCAGGGTTGGAAAACTGGCCGGGGATGACGCTGCCCGGGATGCTTTTTTGCAGTTCGTCTGCCTTGGCCATGGCGCCCTTCATGCCCTGGGCGCCCTCGGTGAGGACCAGTTCGGCGCCATAAGCGTGCAGCGTCTGTCGGCGCTCCGGGCTCCTGGTATCGGGCATGACCAGAAGGCAGCGGTAGCCGCGGCTGGCTGCCACGGCCGCCAGGCCAATGCCGGTGTTGCCGCTGGTGGGTTCTATGATGACCCCGCTGGGCTTTAGCTTGCCTGCCTGCTCCGCGGCGCTGACCATGGCCATGGCAATGCGGTCCTTGACGGAGCCCGCGGGGTTGCGGGCCTCCAGCTTGCCCAGGATGTCCGCCTGTAGATTATGCTTTTTCATGTAGCGGTTCAGCCGCACCAGGGGTGTGGCGCCGATGAGGTCGGTGAAACTGTTGTAAATTGGCATGTTGTCCTCCTTGTGGGGTGTTCACTGCTGTATACCCGCCCAAGGCACGTTCAAGCGTGAAGATGTCAGGGTATGTCAGTAGCCGCGGCTGCGCCGGGCGGTATACCATGCCCCTGAAAGGAGGGAGCGCATGACCGAAAAGAAACCGACCCGAACACGTGCCTGCACGCCGGAGACGCTTAAGCGCATGGCCATCAGGCGGCTGAAACAGCGCCTGGATGATGACGAAATGACCACCACAGAACTGCTGAAAGTAGCGGCGCTGAAGGACCCGGACGCCCCCGATGACCCGGTGCCGCTTGGCGACTGGCAGCTGACCTTGCAGGAGTAGCCATGGTGTGCAGCAAAAACAAGGAAGCCGCCCGCCCGCGGCTGCTGGTGCCCAAGGAAGCCATCAACCCATGTTTCCGGCCCTGGCTGACCGCGCAGCAGCGCACCCAGCTGTTTTACGGCGGGGCGGGCTCGGGCAAAAGTGTGTTTGTGGCCACGCGCGTCGCGCTGGATGCACTGCAGGCACGCAACACGCTGGTGGTGCGCCGGGTGGAGCGCACCATCAAGACCTCTGCGTACAACGAGGTAAAAAAGGCCATCGGGCGCCTGGGCCTGTCGCCGCACTTCAAGGCGCATGAAAGCGACCTGGTGCTGCACTGCCTGCCCACGGGCGCGCAAATCATCTTCCGCGGGCTGGATGACGCGGAGAAGGTGAAGTCCATCACGCCCCTGCGCGGCGTGCTGACCGACATCTGGGTGGAGGAGGCCACCGAGTGCGGCCGGGCCGACATCAAGCAACTGGAAAAGCGTCTGCGGGGCATCAGCGACAAGCGCAAGCGCCTGACCATGACGTTTAACCCCGTCAGCCGTGGGCATTGGCTGTACCGCGCTTACTTTCACGCCTTGCGGGAAGAAAACCTGCCCTACTGCGATGAGCAACTGCTGGTGGTGCGTACCACCTACCGCGACAACGCCTTCCTGACGGACGACGACCGCGCCGCCTATGAGCGGGAGCAGGACCCCTACTTTCGCGCGGTGTATACCCTGGGCGAGTGGGGTCTGCAGGCGGGCGGCATCCTGACCCGCTTTGAGGAGGCAAACCTGTCCGGCCTGCCCAGGCCCGCGGGACGGCTGCGGGTGGGGCTGGACTTTGGCTACGCCCGCGACCCGGCTGCCTATGTGCTGCTGTTGACGGACGCGCGCCAGGGTACCATCTATGTACTGGCGGGGGAATACCTGTATGGGCTGTCCAACCGTGCCCTGGCACAGCGCTTAAAGCCTGTGGCCGGCGGGCTGCCCGTTGTGTGCGACAGCGCGGAGCCAAAGTCCATCGCCGAACTGCGCCAGCACGGGCTCAACGCCCTGCCCGCCCGCAAGGGGGCAGACAGCTTGCGCCATGGCCTTCGGTACCTGGCGGCACAGCGCATCGTGGTGGACAAAGGGTGCGTACAGGTGCTGGAGGAACTGCGCAACTACCGCTGGAAGCAGGACAAGTGGGGCATGGCGCTGCCCGTACCCCAGGGGGAAGACCACCTGATGGACGCCATGCGCTATGCCCTGGAGCAGGACAGCCTGGGAAGTGCCGCCGCCGCGCGTTGACAACAGCATGCTTCGGCGGTAGGCTGAGGGCGGCCACCCCGCGAAACGGGCAGCCGCATAACGGATAAAGCGAGAGAATGTATGGAGATATTTAAGCCCGATATGCCTTTTTTCAAAGGCAACCTGCATATGCACACCACCAACAGCGACGGCCAGCTAAGCCCGCAGGACGCCAAGGCGCGCTACCGCGAACTGGGGTACGACTTCATCGCCGTGACCGACCACCGCGTGCGCGGGGAGGATGCCCACTACTACGGCGATATGCTGGTGCTGCCGGGCATCGAACTGGACTACTTCCTGCCCCACGAGGTGGTGCACCTGGTTGGGGTTGGGGTGGACGCCGGCATCAACGAGGACATCAAGTCCCTCAAAGCCCCGCAGGAAGGGGTGGACCGCATCTTGTCAGGCGGCGGTTTCGCCGTCATGGCGCACCCGGCGTGGAGCCTAAACAGCACCGAGACCATCAGCGGTCTTAACGGCCTGCACGCGGCCGAGGTGTACAACGCTGTGTCCGCGGCGCCCTTTAACGGCGACCGGGCGGACTCTTCTGCGCTGCTGGATGCCGTGATGGCGGGGGGCAAGCCCCTCAACCTGGTGGCCGCGGACGACAGCCACTGGTACCAGGGCGAAGAAGGCCAGGCGTTCATCCGCCTGCAGGCGGATGAACTGACGGAACAGGCGGTGATGGCCGCGCTGAAGGCCGGGCGTTATCACGCCAGCCGCGGGCCCGCGTTTCACCAGCTGACGCTGACAGACGGGGTGCTGCACATCCGCTGCAGCGAGGTGCGCCACATCACCGTGCTGTCCGACCGCCCCTACGCCCCCGGCCGGAACTTCACCGGCGATGCCCTCACCCAGGCGGACTATGCCATTGTGCGCTCCGGCTACCGGCATGAAAGCGTGGTGCGGGTGGTCATTGAAGACAAGCACGGCCGCAGGGCCTGGAGCAACCCCATTTTGACCGGGGAGCCGCGCAGAAACTAAACGGTTGTCCCCGCCCGCTGATGTCCAGCGGGTTTTTTGCGCCCATGATTCGCGGCAGTCACGTTTTTGTTATGAGTTGATTAAGACTGGTGTTTTGTGGTTATCTTCTGACCAGAGGCGACATCAACGACGACAGAAGAGGAGCGTGAAACATGGATAAGCAGATTTTCATTCAAGTACACAAACTGGAGCAGGAGGCGCTGGACGCCATTGAGAAACTGCGCAGGCAAGGCTTTAGGGACGACCAGGTGTCCGTGCTGGCATACAACACCGAACGGTTTAACACCCTGTTTAAGCCCAATGCCGCTGAAGCCGCCATTGCCGAGGAGGCCGGCGTCACCGAGGGCGAACTGCCCGACGCCGTGCAGGATGCGCTGAAACCGCCAATCGCGGTGCCGCCTCCTGTGGTACCGGGCCTTGGCGTCGAACAGCCCAATGTGGCGCCGGTGGGCCCCGTGGTGCCAGTATCGCTGGGCAAACTGGGCTTGGCACAGGACGACCTGCTCGCCCACGAGCGCAGCCTGGAAAGCGGCGACATTCTGGTCATTTTGCAGACCGACGAAGGCCAGGAATACCGGCCGGACCTGCCGCTGATTCACTAAGCATATCGACAAACCTATAAATAGGGGAGGAGCCGGATGGCTCCTCCCCTTATTAGCCATCGAAAAACTGAGGTTTTTCGACGGTTAGGCTTTTTGGCCGTCTACCTCTCGCTTCGCTCCCGGGCGGTAGACGGCATGGAAACCCTTTGCTGCGCAAAGGCTTGCCGCGCCACCGTACACGCCGCTGGCGCGGATTGTTATCGGAGGGCTTTGGCCCTCCGAACCTCCCACGGGGGCTCCTTGACAGGCTGAGAGGAGCCAATTGACAGCCCGGCCCTTCCGGCGCAAAATGAGCCGTACAAACGCTGAGGGGCGGCACGGGAAGGAACGAGGGCATGCTGCATCAAGCCACCTGGTACGCGGTGCTGGCGGCACTGCTGTACGCGGCGAACTTGCCGGTATCCAAACTGCTGCTTGACGACATGGGGCCGCTGATCCTGGCGGCACTGCTGTACCTGGGGGCGGGGCTCGGCATGGCGGCCGCCAGGCGGCTTCCTGCCATGCGCGATGATGGGCCGCCGCTTTCCAAGGCTGACCTGGTCTACGTCATTGGCATGGTGCTGCTTGATATCGCGGCGCCAATCTTCATGCTGCTGGGGCTGAAAAGCACCAGCTCCGGCACCGCGTCGCTGCTCAACAGCTTTGAAATTGTGGCCACGTCGCTCATCGCGCTGTGGCTGTTTCGCGAAAAAATATCGGCCCGCCTATGGCGGGCCATTGCGCTGATTGTGGCGGCCAGCTTGCTGTTGTCCTTTCAGGCGGGCGGCGGGCTTCGGCTATCTGGCGGCGCTGTGCTGATATTGCTGGCCACCCTGTGCTGGGGCCTGGAGAACAACTGTACCCGCATGATTTCCCACAAAAGCGGCGGGCAAATCGTGGTGGTCAAGGGGTTGGGCGCGGGGCTGGGTGCCCTGGCCATCGCCCTGGCCGCGGGGGAGGGGCGGCCCGCGTGGCCTATCATACTGGCGGGGTTGGCGTTGGGCTTTGTTTCCTATGGGCTGAGCATACTGCTGTATGTGCGCGCGCAGCGCGATTTGGGTGCCGCCAAGACCAGCGCATGGTACGCCCTGTCACCCTACCTGGGGGTGGCGCTGTCGGCGGTGCTGTTTCGCGATTGGCCCGCGTGGAACTTTTACGCGGCGCTTGCCATTATGGCGGTCAGCACCGTGCTGATTGTGCGCGACACCGTTGGCCTACAGCACACCCACCCGCATCGGCATACCCACAGCCATCCGCACGACCATGACGGCATTCGCCACGAACATGCGCACACCCATACGCACAGCCACCTGCATACCCACACTGATGACCCCAGGCAGCACGGCCATGACCATGACTTGCACGAGGGCGACCACCGCCACACGCACGAGGAACACGCCAACAGCGAGGCATAGCCCTATGGCGCCGGGCGGGTCAGCCTGTGCTCCAGCGCGCGCATGAAGGGCGCAAGCGGCATCTCTGGCTGTTGCTCCAACTGCTTTTCCAGGCTGTCCGCCGCAAAGCGCACGCGGGTAAACCAGAAGGCGTCCATCACCTGATATAGTTTCGGCCACACCGCCTCCTCCTGCTTTGTGAGGGGGCGGTTTTCTACGTAGCCCAAAAAGAAGGCGGAGAAGCGCTGCCGGGGCGACACGCCTTGTTCATCGGCCGGGTAGTCCATCTCCCGCGCCAACAGCAGGCCCTGCAGCACCGCGTCGCTGATGAGCACGGCTTCCCCGGCGCAGTTATAGTCAAAAAACTGCAGCGTGTCGTCTGCCGCCAGGGTGAGGTTGTTGATGGACAAGTCGCCCTGCACACCGTAGCGAGGAAGGCTTGCCCAGCCCGCCAACAGCGCCCGGCGCCTGTCTTGATACAGGTCTGCCGCCTGGGCGGCCTCAGGCTGTCGATTGTGCTGATGCAAAAGGGCAGAAAGCATGGGGCCGCCGTCCACATCGCTGCCGGTTTCAAAGTCAAAGATGGCTTTGCCGTAGGCCATGTGAAAGCCCGCCTGCGCGGCCGCGCTGTGCATGCGGCCCAGCAGCTGCCCTGCTTGTCGGCAGAGCGGCAGGCTGAGCGCCGTGACTTCCGGCCCCAGGTCGTCCTCCAGGGTGGCCAGCACCGGGTGCCCTTGAACAGGGAACACCAGGTGGTGAAGGCCCCCCGGCGCGGGCATGGGCACGCTGGTGGGCAGCCCGTGCGCCGCGTACAGCGCCGCCAAAGCCGCCTGTTCCTCCAGGTAGGGGGCGGGGCTGCGCTGTTCCTTCAGCAGCCGCAAGATGAGCGGCGCGCGATGCGCAAAGGTGACGCGGGCCACCAGTTTGAAAGCAGGCGGCTGTTGCGTAAGGCCGTCGTAGTGCAGCAGCGGTTCAAGCGCCTTTGGCGTATCCATCACACCAAAGGCGCTGAGCAGGGGCGCGATTTGTTCCAGGGTCATAGGCAATGCGGTTCCTTTGTTTTCAATTACGGTACCTGATGATAGATGGTGGTGCTGGCCAGCACCAGGTCGCCGCCGGCGTTGCCTGTGCTGAGGGCCATGATTTCCACCGCGTAGAGGCGGCCGCGGGGCAGGTCCGCCACAGTGGCGGCCGCATCCTGCGCGCGCTGTGCCCGAATGGGGGACAGGCTGGACGCGTCCCGCGCCACCAGCAGGTATTCCCTGGCGCCGGGGACGGCCGCCCACTGCAGGTTCAGCGTGCTGTCACCGCTTTGCGACAGCACCGTCAGCCCCCCGGCGGCGGCAGGCGGCGGGCTTTGGGGCGCCGCGGTCACAGCTGGCGCAAACGTGGTGGCGTGGATGGGGAGGTATCCCCGCATGGGGCGGTCCCCCAGGGTGTACTCACACAGCAGGAAGTCACCCTCCTGCTCCACCACCAGCAGGGCGATGCCGGCGGGCGCCTGCCGGCTGCGCGCGGCGTACTGGTTGCCAGGGCCGTAGTACACGGTGGCGGCCATGGTGGTGGACGCGTGGGTGTACTGCTCCACCCGGAAGTCAGCGCTGCCGCTGACCACATCAATGCGCTTCATGCCCGTGTAGGCGCGGTGCAGCTGGTTGTTTTTGTAAAACTCCACCAGGCCCCAGGGCACCTGGTTTTTGTCGTGAACGTAGTACAGCAGGGTGATGCCGGTATCACGGGGCAGGGTGCCCAGTTCCTCGGTGTACTGGGTGCCGGGGCCCGAGCGGGTGGCCATGCGTTGGTTGAGCACCGCCAGGGCCGCCAAGGCCGGTGTCAGGCTGCTTACCATCAGCAGCAAAACCAACAGAAACGCCAGCGATTTTTTCATGGGCATCCTCCTTTGGATTTTTCTCTTGTGTTCAAAGTTTACCATAGCCAGGACATCTTGTACAAATGCCCATACACACTTTGTTTCATTGACTTGCCAGGACCCGTTCCCTATAATCTTGCCACGGCGCTTTGCGCCCCTTGGAAGGAGTAATAACGCGTTGAAAGTTTTTCGGTTTGTCGCCCGCGAATGGAAGGCAGCGGTGCTGATGCTGCTGTTTCTGGTCGCGCAGGCGGCGTGTGAACTGTCCCTGCCGGGCTACATGTCCGACATGGTGGACGTGGGCATCCAGCAGGGCGGCATCTCGTCTGCCGCAGCCCCACTGCTGACCCCGCAGACACACCAGGATGTGCGGCTGCTGATGGATGGCGAAGACCTGGCGCTGTATGACCGCGCCTACACCCCCGACGGCGACCGCATGAAACTGACGCTGACCGATGAAGACGACCAGCAACGGCTGGACGAGGCGCTGCGGCTGCCCATGTCCGCGCTGTTCATGATGGAGCAGCAGGGCGCCCCCGGCCAGGCGGCGCTTGGCATGCTACGCAGCGGCGCGGAGTCGGGCCAGGCCGCCATGGAAAAGGCGCGGGAGCTGGTGGCCCAACAGGGCGCCCAGCAGGATATGCTGTTAAAGCAAGGGGCCGCGGGATTCCTCCGGGCGGAAAATGAGCGCCTGGGCCTGGATGCCAGCATCGCCCAGCAAAGCTATATGTGGGAAAAGGGGCTGATGATGCTGGGCATCACCCTGCTGATGGCCCTGGCCGCGGTATCCAGCAGTTTTGTGGGCAGCCGCGCGGCCGCCCGCATTGGGCGTGACCTGCGCGGCCAGGTGTTTCACAAGGTCATTGGCTTTTCCAAGGCGGAGATTGACCGCTTTTCCACCGCGTCCCTCATCACCCGCAGCGGCAACGACATCCGCCAGATTGAGCATGCCTCCACCATGACACTGCGCATGTTCCTGTACGCGCCCATCATGGGCATCATCGGCATTGTGCGGGTGGCGGGGCTGCAAAGCGGCCTGAGCCCCATTGTCATCGTGGCGGTGGTGGTGGCGGCCTCCCTGGTGGGGCTGCTGGCCGGCCGCGCGGTGCCCAAGTTCCAGATAATTCAAAAGCTGGTGGACAGGCAGAACCTGGTCACCCGGGAAATCCTCACCGGGCTTTCCGTGGTGCGGGCCTTCACCCGCGAACGCTTTGAGGAAAAGCGCTTTGAAAAGGCCAACCGGGACATCATTGAGGTATCCCGCTACATCAACAACCTGTTCATTACGCTGATGCCGGCCATGATGCTCACCATGAACATCACGATGCTGGCCATTGTGTGGTTTGGCGCCAAGCGCATCGACCTGGGTCAATTGCAGGTGGGCAGCATGATGGCGATGATCAGCTATACCATGTATATCATCATGTCGTTCATGATGCTGTCGATGGGGGCTATCATGCTGCCCCGTGCCAATGCCTCCAGCGAGCGTGTATTGGAGGTGCTGAACACTGAGTCCAGCATCGAAGACCCGGCAGCGCCCGTCGCCCTGCCCGCCCAGTTTCAGGGAGAGGTGCGGTTTAACCAGGTCAGCTTCCGCTACCCGGGCGCGGAGGACGATGTGCTGCACGACCTCACCTTCACCGCCAAACCCGGCGAGATGACCGCCATCATCGGCGGGACGGGCTCGGGCAAATCCACGGTGCTCAACCTCATCCCCCGCATGTACGATGTGACCGGCGGCAGCCTCACCATCGACGGGGTGGATGTGCGCCAGATGCCGCTGCATACCCTGCGCGGGCTGATTGGCTACGTGCCCCAGCAGGCGGTGCTGTTCTCGGGCACCATCGCCACCAACATCAAGTACGCGGACGACACCATCAGCGATGATGACATGCGCCGCGCCGCGCGCATCGCGCAGGCAGAGGGCTTCATCGCCGAAAAGGAAGGCCAGTACGACAGCGAGGTCGCCCGCGGAGGCACCAATGTGTCGGGCGGCCAGCGCCAGCGGCTCTCCATCGCGCGGGCCATCGCCGCCCGGCCCCCGGTGATGCTGTTTGATGATAGCTTTTCCGCGCTTGACTACCGAACCGATGTGAACCTGCGCCAGGCCCTCAGCCGCGAAATGGGCGACAGCGCCGTCATCGTGGTGGCCCAGCGCGTGGCCACCGTGATGAACGCCGACAAAATCCTGGTGCTGGACCAGGGCAGGCTGGTGGGCGAAGGCCGCCACCAGGACCTGCTGCAAACCAACGAAATCTACCGCGACATCGCCCGCAGCCAGTTAAGCGAAGAAGAGCTGAAGGGAGGGATGGCCAAATGATGCACCGCATGTCAAAAACCGACAACAAGAAGCGCCACCTGGGGCGTGCCTTCAAGCGGCTGCTGCCCTGGCTGAAACCCTACCGCGGCAAGCTGTTGGCGGCCTCCGCCCTGGCCATCATCAGCAGTGCCGGCGGCATCGTGGGCCCCAAGGTGCTGGGGCAGGCGACCACGGCCATTTTCCAGGGCCTGGCGCAAAAGGTGCAGGGCCTGGGCGGCATAGACTATCGCCATGTGGGCAACATCCTGCTGATGGTGCTGGGCATCTACCTGGCAAGCGCTGCGCTTCAGTGGCTGCAGCGGCGCCTGACGGTGCAGGTGGCGCTTGACTTTAACTACCGCGCCGCCAACGCCATCAGCGAAAAGATTCACCGGATGCCGCTGAAGTATTTTGAAAGCCGCCAGGTGGGCGACATCCTCAGCATCATCTCCAACGACGTCGACCTCATCGGGCAAAACCTGTCAGAAACCGTCACCCAGGCCATCTCCGGCCTGGCGACGCTGCTTGGCGTGCTGGTGATGATGCTGACCATCAGCCCGCTGTTGGCGCTGCTGGTGCTGCTCATTGTGCCGCTGAGCGGTGTCATCATGGCCATCGTGATGGGCAAGGGCCGCAAGTACTTCACCGCCCAGCAGGAGGCCATGGGCGAACTGACCGCATTGGTAGAGGAAAGTTACTCCGGCCAGATGGTCATCAAGGCCTTCCGGCACGAAGATGAAACGCAGCAGGAGTTCTCCGGCATCAACACCAAGCAGTTTAACAGCGCCTGGAAGGGTCAGTTCTTAAGCGGGCTCATGATGCCCATCATGACCTTTGTGGGCAACCTGGGCTACGTGGTGGTGGCGGTGGTGGGCGCCCTGCAGGCGGCCATGGGCCGCATCTCCGTGGGCGACATCCAGGCGTTCATCGCCTATGTGCGCAACTTCAGCCAGCCCATCACCCAGTTTGCCCAGCTGACCGGGCAGCTGCAGTCCGTCGCCGCCGCCAGCGAGCGCGTGTTTGACTTCCTGGAGGAAGAAGAAGAGCCCGTCAACGAGCAGACCGTGTGCCTGTGGGATGTGGCCGGCGCGGTGGACTTTGAGCACGTGCGCTTTGGCTACGACCCGGAAAAGCCTGTCATCAACGACTTCACCTGCCACGTTGCCCCGGGGCAGACCGTGGCCCTGGTGGGCGAGACCGGCGCCGGCAAAACCACCATGGTGAAACTGCTGATGCGCTTTTACGATGTGGACGGCGGCAGCATCAAGTTAGACGGCGTGGACATCCGCGGTGTACCGCGCGAGGAGTTGCGCCACGCCTTTGGCATGGTGCTGCAGGATGCCTGGCTGTTCTCCGGCACCGTGATGGAAAACATACGCTACGGCAGGCTGGACGCCACCGACGAAGAGGTCATCGCCGCCGCCAAGGCCGCGCACGCCGACCACTTCATCCGCACACTGCCGGGCGGCTACCAGATGGAACTGAACGAAGCCGCCGACAACATCTCCCAAGGACAGCGGCAGCTGCTGACCATCGCCCGGGCGTTCCTGGCAGACAACCCCATCATGATACTGGACGAGGCCACCAGCAACGTGGACACCCTGACCGAGCACCGCATCCAGCGGGCCATGCACAAACTGATGCAGGGGCGCACGGCGTTTGTCATCGCCCACAGGCTGAGCACCATCCGCGGCGCCGACCTCATCTTGCTGATGAGCCAGGGCGACATCGTGGAGCAGGGCACCCACGATGAATTGATGAAGCTGAATGGCCAGTACGCGAAGCTGTATAACAGCCAGTTTGAGCAGGCGAGCTAAAGGCTGACGCCTTTCGTCGCAGAAATGCGCGTTCCGCTTCGTTCTGCTCCGCTTTACGGTTTTCGCTGCGCCTGCGGCACGGGCGCGAAAACCGATG
>CAYFSN010000039.1:0-3421 GCA_964345845.1 uncultured Christensenella sp. | reverse complement strand
CGGTTTTCGCTGCGCCTGCGGCACGGGCGCGAAAACCGATGAGGTGGGCATGCCGCTCACTTCGGGGCAAGCCCATCCATTCCGCGCATCCAAAACCGCCAGTGGCTTTATCCGCCTGGCGGTTTGTGATATACTTTTCGCTATGGAAAGGGGGGCTGACATGTACAGCATGACCGGTTTTGGCCGCGGCACCGCGGAGCGGGACGGCCGCCAGCTGACGGTGGAACTGAAAAGCGTCAACCACCGCTTTCTTGACCTGTCTTTTCGCATGCCCCAGGCGCTGTGGCCGCTGGAAGGCGCGCTGCGCGCCGCGCTGTCAGAGCGCTTAAACCGCGGGCATGTGGACATCACCGTGCGGTACAGCGACGCCCAGGCGGACGCCGGCGGCGTCACCGTGAACATGCCCCTGGCCATGGCCTACAAGCATGGCTACCGCAGGCTGGCGGACGGGCTCAAGTTGAAGGGCAAGCCGCGCCTGCGGGATGTGGCCTTGCTACCGGGCGTGTTGGCGCAGCAGGAAGCGCCACAGGATGAAGAGCTGCTAAAGCAGATGACCCTGGATGCCGCCCAGCAGGCGCTGGACGCGCTGGTGGCCGCGCGCCTGCAGGAAGGCCAGGCGCTCAAAGACCAGCTGACCGGCTGCCTGCACGCCCTGACCCAATTGCGGACGCAGATGGCTGAGGCCGCGCAGGGCCAGCCCCAGATGTTCCTGGAGCGCTTGAAGGAGCGCTTAAGCGCCCTGCAGCAGGACGGCATGGACCCCCAGCGCTTGGCGCAGGAGGCCGCCTTGCAGGCAGACCGCTGCGCGGTGGACGAAGAGCTCAAGCGCCTGGAGGCGCACCTGCAGCAGCTGGCCGACCTGTTAAACCAGCAGGGGCCGGTGGGCCGCAAGCTGGACTTTCTGGTGCAGGAAATCCACCGGGAGCTTAACACCATCGGCAGCAAGTCGCAGGACATCACCCTGACGCAGTTGATGCTGTCGGGCAAAAACGAGCTGGAAAAGCTGCGCGAGCAGTCTCAGAACATCGAGTAAGCGAGGAGGATGGGATGAAGGAAGTGCGCAAGGGCATGCTGCTGGTGGTATCCGGCCCCAGCGGTACCGGCAAGGGCACGCTGTGCGAAAGGCTGCTGCGCAGTGACCCCACCATCGTGTTCAGCGTATCCGCCACCACCCGCAAGCCCCGCGAAGGGGAAATCGACGGGGTGCACTACCACTTTATCGATGACGCGGCGTACGACGCGCTGCTGAAAGAAGATGCGTTTTTAGAGCACGCCACCGTGCACGGCCACCGCTACGGCACCATGAAAAGCCAGGTGGAGCAGGGCATCGAGGAAGGCCGCAACATGCTGCTGGACATCGACCCCCAAGGAGCCCTGACCGTGATGAAAAACAAGCCGGACTGCGTCAGCGTGTTTATCCTGCCGCCCAGCTACTCCGCCCTGCGGGAGCGCCTGCGCACCCGCAACACAGAAGACCCGGACGAAATCCTGCGCCGGCTGACCAACGCCTACGGCGAACTGGCGCAGCTGAAACACTACCAGTACGCGGTGGTCAACGATGACCTGGACGCCGCCTTTGAGCGGCTTGGCGCCATCATTACCGCGGAGAAACACCGCACCACCCGTTACTTCCCCCAGATATACGAAGACTAAGGAGGCATTATGTCCATTAACAAACCGGGCATCCGCGAACTGAGAACCAAGACCGACTCTACCTACACCCTGGTGGTGCAGGCGGCCCGCCGCGCGCGCCAGCTGGTGGATGGCCAGCCCCCCCTGGTGGACCCCAAGGAGCGCAAACCGCTCACCGTCGCCATTGACGAGGTGAACCGCGGGCTCATCAGCTTCCACCGCCGGCTGGAGGATGAGCAGGTCTGACATGGAAAAACCCCGCGAAAAAACAGTGCTGCTGGGTGTCAGCGGCGGCATAGCGGCATACAAAAGCGCGGATTTGGTGTCCCGCCTGCGCAAGGCGGGCATTCGCGTTTTTGTGGTGATGACCAAAAACGCGTGCGAGTTTGTCACGCCGCTGACGTTTCAGTCCATGAGTGAAAACCCGGTGACGGTAGATACCTTCCAGAACCCGCAGTACTGGGAGGTGGAGCACATCGCGCTTGCGAAAAAGGCCGACCTGATAGTGATTGCGCCGGCCACCGCCAACGTGATTGCCAAACTGGCGCACGGCCTGGCGGACGACATGCTGACCACCACGGTGCTGGCAAGCCAGGCGCCGGTGCTCATCGCCCCGGCCATGAACACCCAGATGTATCAGGCGGCCGTCACCCAGCAAAACATCGAGACGCTCAAAGCCCGCGGGGTGCAGTTCATCGGCCCCGGCGGCGGCTTTCTGGCCTGCGGCGACTGGGGCCCCGGCCGCATGAGCGAGCCGCAGGACATCGCCCAGGAAGTGGAGCGGCTGCTGAACCTGAAGGGCGACTATGCCGGGCTGAAGGCTGTGGTAACCGCCGGCCCCACCCGCGAGCGGCTGGACCCGGTGCGGTTTTTAACCAACCGCTCCTCCGGCAAGATGGGCTATGCCATCGCGCGGGCGCTGAAAGAGCGCGGCGCCGAGGTCACGCTGATTTCGGGCCCCGTGGGCCTGGTGCCGCCAGCCGGGGTCAAGCTGATGCCCGTTGACAGCACGCAGGACCTGTACCGCGCCGTTACCGAACAGGCCCGGGAGGCCGATGTGCTCATCCAGGCGGCGGCGCCGGCCGACTACCGCCCGGCGGACATCGCGGAACAGAAAATCAAGAAGCAGGATGGCCAGGACCTGGTGCTGAACCTGCAGGAAACCCAGGACGTCGCCGCCGCCGCCGGTCAGGAAAAGCGGCCTGGGCAGACCTTTGTGGGCTTTGCCGCGGAGACCGAGAACCTGCTGCAAAACGCGCGGCGCAAGTTGGTTGAAAAGAACCTGGATATGATTTGCCTGAATGACGTCACCCAGCCCGGCGCCGGCTTTGACGTGGACACCAACCAGCTGACGCTGGTCACGAAAAACAGCGTGTCCAAGCTGCCCATGCTGTCAAAAGACGAGACTGCCCACAAAGTCCTGGACGCCATTTTGCGCTTGCGAGAGGCCAACGTGTGACCCAACAGCCCCGTTATGCGCAGATTATTGTGGACATCGCCCACAGCAATGTGGACCGGGTGTTCACCTACCGCATCCCCGACGGCATGACCCTGGTGCCCGGCACCCGGGTCAGCGTGCCCTTTGGCCGTGCCGCCCAGGAGGGCTATGTGCTGGGCCTGACGGATGAAACCGACCTGGCCCCCGAGCGCATCAAGCCCATCCGGGAAACGCTGGAGGACTATCCCGCCATTCTGCCGCCGCTGGTGGAGTTGGCCAAGGAGTTGAGCGTCTCGGCCCATCGCCCCCCGGCCGAAACCCTGCGACTGCTCCTCCCCCCGCAGATGCGGG
>CAYFSN010000038.1:4103-17425 GCA_964345845.1 uncultured Christensenella sp. | reverse complement strand
TTGGTGGGATTAACTGGGCTCGAACCAGTGACCCCCACGATGTCAACGTGGTACTCTAGCCAACTGAGCTATAATCCCAAGGTCGGGACTCATTATACCCCGGGGATGGCTTTTTCGCAACCCCCAGTTTTGCGCAAACAAGCCCGGCTGCGGACGTGAGGCCTACCGTGCGCAAAGCGATGCAGCACAAGAATTTCACCGGTTAATCGGCGGCGCAATCAACGGAATGTCACGCTCGGCGTCCATGCCGCCGGCGTGGGCGCCCTTGAGCACCGCCAATTGATTGTGGCTGTTAAACAGCGTGCGAGGTGTGCGCGCAACGGCCACATAGTCGCCTATTGTTTCCCCCAGTCCCTTGGCGAGCGGCGGCGGGCCAAACAGGCGGCTGTCCAGCGCTTCCTGGCGGGTGAACAACTGAAAGTCCTCCCCGAAGGCGGCGTGGAAGGCGCGCATGAAGTCCGCCTGCCGGCCGGTCTTTACAAACAGGTTCAGGCAGCGGGGCTCGATGGACGGAAGCCGCACCAGGCAGTCCATAATGTCGGGATAGTCCGCCACCACAGCGCCCTGGATGTCAATGTGCCCGTGGTCGGCGGTGATGAGCAGCAGGGTGTCGAGCAGCGACGCGCTCAGCGCCTGCACGGTTTGTTCAATAGCCCGCAGGGTGTCCCGCACCTTGGGGTGGTTGACCCCCAGCACGTGCATGTCCTTGTCCGGCTGGTTGCAGTAGGCGTAGATATACTTGTTGCCCGGCTGCGCGCACAGCGTCTGCAGGCGCTGCGCGATGGCTTGTATGCCGTCGGTGGGCTCCTCTTCCCAGGGCGCCAGTGTATAGGCCTGGTGCCCCGCCGCCCTCAGCTGCTCCTGGATGGTGGCATAGGGCATGAACCTGTGGCTGGCTGCAAACGCGGCCGCGGGTTTGCGGTCATCACCCAGGTTGGTGAAGACCTCCACGTTTTTGTCAATCTGCGGGTAGTACATGGTCCACCCCAGCCAGCCGTGCTGGGCAGGAAACAGCCCGCTTTCAAGCGACGTGGTGGCCGCCGCCGTGGTGGGCGGAAACACCGAGGTGTACGTGGCCCGCAGGTTGCGGAAGAAAAAGCCATCCGGCGCAAGCAGTTGGCGCATGTTGTACGTGCCCATGGCATCCAGCAGCAGCACCACCACGTTGCGGGCACCCTGTTTTAGCAATTTGTCCGCCGCCGGCAAGGTGCCATTGGGCGGCGTCAAGCCATAGTGCGCCAAAATGGAGCACCCCAGGTTCGCGATGGTTCCGCTTTGTTCAAACATCCCTTATCCTCCCTGTTCCGCCGCCCATCTTACACTGTTTTGTGCCGATGGGCAAAGGGCTTTTCCTTGACAGCATTGCCGTATTTACCCTATACTCAGACCAGTTTTCGGAAACGTTACCGGAAACGGAGAGGCAGTAGCTACATGAGAGTCATCACCATCCGGGATGTCGCGCGGGAAGCGGGCGTCAGCATCACCACGGTGTCCCGTGTATTGAACGGCCGCGAGGATGTGGACCCCCAGACCCGCCAGCGGGTGCAGGAGGTCATCGACCGGCTGAAATACATGCGCAACACCAACGCCGCCAGCCTAAAGCGCCGCACGGCGGACATGTCCGCGGTCATTTTGCGCGGCCGGCGCAACATCTTCCTGACCGACATGGCCGAGCGCGTACTGGACTATGGCCGAGAAAGCGGCTTTCAGTTTTTGATGGAGTTCATTGACGAGCGCGCGGACGAGTTTCTGGCCGCCCGCCGCCTGTACCTGGAGCGCAAGCTGACCGGCATTGTCTTTCTGGGCAGCAACCTGGTAGGCCGCCAGAAGGACGTGCGCCAGCTGGGCATCCCCTGCGTGTTCGCCACGGTCGATGCCTCGTTCATCGATAGCCCGTCTGTGTCCTCCGTGTCGGTGGACAACTACCTGTCCGGCTTTGAAGCGGCCGAGCAGCTCATCCGCCTGGGTCACCGCGACATCGCCATGCTGGGCTACTTTTCCGACCGGGCGGACTCCACCGGACAGCGCCTGTACGGCGCCCGCGCGTGCCTGCAGCAGCACGGCATCCCTTGGGATGAAGACCTGTTTGAAGACTGCGACTTCACCCTGCACAAGGCCTGGCGCGCCACCAACGCGCTCATCGCCCGCAAAAAGCCCTTCACCGCCCTCATCGCCATGAGCGATACGGTGGCCATGGGCGCCAGCAAAGCCATGTTCGACCACGGCATCCGCGTACCGCAGGATGTATCGCTGGTGGGCTTTGACGGCATCGAGCAGGGCCGCTACTGCACGCCGTCTTTGGCCACCATGCGCCAGCCTTCTGAGGAGATGGCACGCGCCACCGTGCAGCTATTGGGTGAACTGACCCGCGGCGAAGCGGGCCGCCACATGGTGCTGGCCGCGCAGTGGTTGGAGGGCGGCTCCGCCACACAAGTACACAGCAAAAAGGCGCGCTGAAGCAAGCACGTGCCCGGCACAAATGCGCTGTGAAACAAACGCCGCTTTTCAGCATTCTTACTGTCATATGATACAATAATCCCACGGAAGGGAGGGAAGGCCATTGGCGGAAACCACCGCTCACAGGTCCGCGCGGCAGCCCGCGCGGCTGGACGGCATGCGCGCGTTTTCGCCGCTGTTTGACTACCTGTATTGCCTGCTTGCCTCCACCGTGCTGGTGCGGGAACCCCTGCTGGGCGGCGCGCTGCTGATGGTGGCGCAGGTCAGCGCCCTGGCGATGAAGCTGATGCGCCCGCCCTACCTGCAGGCCATTGACGGCGCCTGGCGGGTATGGGGCTGGGTGCTGACGGCGCTGTCGGCTGTGGTGTCCCTGGGCCTTATTTTGATCTATCCCCAGGCGGTGGAACTGCCGTACCTGTGGGTGCTGTTTTTTGTGGTGCTGTTGGTGAAAACCCGCAGCATCGTTGCCACCCGCATAAACGGTATATTGCTGGCCCGCGGGGTACGCCCGGTGCAGCGCGCGGTGCGCTTAGCCGAGGTCGCCCTGGCGGTCAGCGCAGCACTTGCGCTGCTGCTGTTTTTATCGCAACCCACAGACACCGCCTGGTACCTGCTGGGCGGCTTCATCCTTACCTCCGCATTAGAGGCCATATCCCTGTACGCGGCGCCGCCGCGCGCCCTGCCGATGAAGCCGGAGGACGCCGGCCAAGGCCAGGCGCGGCTAAGCAACATTGGCGCGTACCGCTCGTTTCGGCGCATTGCCGGCATTTCGGTCATCGCGCTGCAGGTCAGCATGCTGCTGGGCTACACGTTCATCGGCACCACCGCGGGCGACCTGCTGCTGTGCATGGGCATCGCCTTTGTGTTCACCTACCTGCCCAGCCGCTTAGCCCGCAGGTGGCTGACCAGCCGCCGCGGCCGCAAGCGGGATCCCGCCAATGTGCTGCTGGGCGGCCTGGCGCTGTGGCTGGTGGGGCTGGTGTTTTTAGGCCAGCACATACAGCACCAGCAGCCGGTATGGGCGTTCATTGCCCTGGCGTGGAGCACGGCGGGCACCACCGCCGCCGTGGTCGCCCTGCAGGCGCTGGATGACGCCATGGGCGATGTCATGCGCTTTGCCCTGCAGGAGGACCCCGGCATCGCCGAGGAAAGCGCGCGCACGCTGCAGCTGGCCTTTTCCTCCATGATTGGGCAGATGATTACCCTGGTGGGGCTATCTCTGCTGTTGTTTTTCTCCAACACCCAGGCGCCCTATACCTTCACCCCCCAGCCCACGCTGCTCACCCCCGCCCTGCTGCTGGTGGCGGCGGCGCTGTTCAGCGCGCTGCGCTTTCCCCTGCTCAACCGCCACCGGGACAAGCTGCGCTCGTTTTTAATGCTCAAGGAAAACGGCGAAACCAACGTGGCGCTGCAAAAGCAGTTGGAAGACGTGGTCATCAATGTCAGCCGGCGCAAGCTGGGCATCAAGCTGGTCATTCTGCTGCTGCGGCCGTTTTTCTACTGCAAGGTGGTGGGCAAGGAGCATGTGCGCCTGGACCCGGACGCCGCCTGCGTGTTCACCTGCAACCACTCGGAAATCTTTGGCCCGGTGGTCACCAACCTGTTCATCCCCTTCACGTTCCGCCCCTGGGTCATCAGCGAGATGGCCGTCATGGAAGAAACGGCGGAGTACCTATACACCTACACCTTCAAGCGGCAGCGCTGGCTGCCTGAGCGCTGGAAGCGCCCGCTAAGCCGCCTGGTGACGCCGCCGCTGAACTGGGTGATGGCGTCCATCGACTGCATCCCCGTGTACCGAAACCGCCCGCGCGACCTCATCAACACCTTCCGTGAATCCGCCGCGGCCATGGAGGCGGGCGATAACCTGCTCATCTTCCCCGAAGACCCCAACGACCCCAGCCTTGGCAAAAACGGCTATGTGCGCGAGGGGGTGGGGCCCTTCTTCCGGGGCTTTGTCAACGTAGCGCAGATATACCACCGCAGAACCGGCAAAAGCGCGCAGTTTTACCCGCTGTTCGCAGATAAGAAGCGCCGCCGCCTCACCTTTGGTGAACCCATCCGCTACAACCCGGACAACCCGCCGGCCGACGAGCAGGAGCGGGTCAGCGGCCACCTCTGGCGGGAAATGGACCGCCTCAGCCGCATGGGCGGCAACGACCAACAAGGGGAGGACGCCTGATGCTGATGCTGCCCTACATGGCGGTCTACATGGGCTGCGGGCTGCTGATGGTGCGCTGGCTGCTGCCGCGTCAGCAGGCGCTGTACCGCCTGTGGCTGGGAGCGGCACTGGGCTTATTTTTGCTGATGTGGCTGCCGGCGCTGATGGCGTTTGTGCTGTCGTTCTCCGTGGCCGGTCACCTGGCCGCCCTGGTGCCGCTGGGGGTGTTGCCTGGCGCCGCGTATTGGTTTAGGGAGACCGCCGCGCCCGCCGCCTGGCACGAAACCGACACCCGCCACGCGATGCTGCTGGCGGCGCTTGTGCTGCCGCTGACCCTGCTTGGCGTATGGCTTCAGTACACCCACAACCTGCGCGTGGAAGACGGCGCCTACTACGTGGGCCAAAGCACCTTTGGCGACCTCAGCCTGCACACGGGCATCATCACGTCGCTGCGCGGCGCGCGTTTCCCGGCTGACTACAGCATTTTGCCCGGCGCGCGGCTCAGCTATCCCTTCCTGGCGGACAGCCTGTCCACCACCTTTATGCTGTTTGGCTTCAGCCTGCAGGCGGCGCTGTCGGTGCCGGGCGTGCTGATGATGGCGCTGACGTTCGCGGGTTTTTTGCTGTTGGCGCTGCGCATATCAACCAGCCGCCGGGTGGCGGGGCTGGCGTTCCTGTTGGTGTTTATAAACGGCGGCCTGGGCTTTCTCTACCCGCTGGATATGCTGGGCACCCAGTCCCTTGGCACCCCCACCGCCAATGCCCTGCAGCACGGCACCTGGCTTGAGCGGCTGCAGACCATCCTGCAGGGCTGGTACCAAACCCCCGTCAACCACGCGGAGTTTGCCACCTATAACCTGCGCTGGTCCAACATCATTGCCGATATGCTCATCCCCCAGCGCACGTTCCTGGGCGGGTGGACCATCCTGATGCCCTGCCTGTACCTGCTGTGGGACAGCGTTCGCACAGAAGGCGGCACCCGGCAGCTGGTGCTGTTGGGCGTGCTGGCGGGCGGCCTGCCGCTGATACACACCCACAGTTTTCTGGCGCTGGGGCTGTGCAGCCTGGGGTGGATGGTGTACAGCCTGCTGAAGAAGGGCCGTCTTGCGCCCTGGCTCATCTACGGCATCATTGCTGTGGCGCTGGCGCTGCCGCAGCTGCTGGTTTTCACCTTTCAGCAGGCCGGCAACAGCGCCCACTTCCTGCGCTTTCAGTTCAACTGGGTCAACAACCCCGGCGGCGCGGGCCTGCGGGACGGCTACCTCTGGTTCTGGTTAAAGAACATCGGCCTGCCCTTTATACTGCTGGTGTTCAGCCTGTTTGAGAAAAACGAAAAGCACCGCTTCCTTTATGCCGGGGCCTTCACTATCTTTGTGGTGGCGGAGTTGGTGCTGTTTCAGCCCAACGAATATGACAACAACAAGTTGTTCTACGTGTGGTACGCGCTGTGCGCGGTGCCCATCAGCGCCTATGCCTTCTCCCTGTGGGACAGGCTGAAGGGCCTGCGCGCCCGTCCGCTGATGGCGGGGCTTGCTTGCGTGGTGCTGTTTTTATCGGGCGGGCTGTCCATCCTGCGGGAGTGCCTGGGCACGTTCCAGGCCTACAGCAAGCAGGCCGTGCAGGCCGCCGCGTGGACGGAGGCCCACACCCCGCAGCACAGCCTGTTCATGGCCGCGGCGGAGGACCACCTAAACCCCATCAGCGCGCTCAGTGGCCGGCGCATTGTGGCGGGGCCGGACCTGTGGCTGTACTACCACGGCTTTGACACCGACAGCCGCAAGCAGGACATCGCCCGCTTTTACGAGGACCCCCGCCAAAACATTCAGGTGCTCACCACTTGGCAGGCTGACTATGTGCTGCTCGGCCCGGCGGAGCGCCGGCACTATGGTACGCAGGAAAGCACGCTGGACGACCTATTTGAGCGGGTCTACGCGGATGAATATGGCGACTATATCATCTACCGGGTGCCGCCGGGATGAGCCTGCTTGACCGTTTCATACAATACTCCCTGCAGCACCAGCGCACCATCCGGGTGATGGTGATGCACGAGGACGGACAAATCAAAACCATGAACCTCACCGTGACCGGCACAGACGAGGCGGGCATTATGTACCTGAGCGCCCGCAACAAATCGGCGCCCCGCCACCTGCCCTGGGACAGCATCCTGGGCGCGTCCTACGCCCGGGGCGATGACGGGGACACCCTCAGAAAGCAAGATACATGATGGAAAAACTCAAGCCCCTGCTGGGCGACAAGGAACGCTTAAAGGAAGCGGCACGCTATATCTTCTTTGGCGTGCTGACCACGCTGGTCAACTGGGTCACCTATTTCCTGCTCACCACGTGGCTGAAGCCCGATGCCTACCCCGCCGCCAGCGCGGCGCGTGCGTGGATACTGAATGGCTCGCAAATCGCGTCCTGGATTATTTCGGTGGTATTCGCCTACCTGACCAACCGCCGCTATGTATTTCGCAGCCGCTCGCGCGGTATTAAGGCGTTGCAGGAGTTCTTTTTGTTTGTGTCCGCCCGGGTGTCCAGCTACCTGTTGTTCGACCTGCTGCTGTACAACCTGTGTGTATTCGCCCTGGGGCTCAATCACAACATCACCAAGCTGCTGATGAACGTGCTGGTGGTCATCTTCAACTACTTCGCCAGCAAGTTCATCGTCTTTCGAAAGAGCAGACACAGCGAGGTCAGGGATGAGCGCTGAAGGCAATGCGCCTTTCGCATGGCGCGCCCAAGGGGATGGCCGGCTGAATATCACCTACGAAGGCCGGCACATCATGACGCTCAAGGGCGCCCAGGCATCAAAAGCCATCGCGCGTCTGGCGTCGGCGGACGCTGAACAGGAGCAGCTTGTGCTGGCGAAACTCACCGGCAACTTTAAGCGCGGCAATGAGCGCAACGCAGCGGTGGTGCGTACAGGAAAAGGCCGCAAAGGCTAACTACAAGTAAGAAACGGGCACCATGCGGTGCCCGTTTTTTATTTTCGGTGGTACTAGCGCCGGCGGCTGCCGCTGCGGCTGAGAATCAACAGCCGCACCAACTGAAGCACCGCGCCCAGGGCCGCGGCCACATAGGTGAGGGCGGCGGCGTTCAGCACCTTGCGCACGCCCTTTTCCTCTTCCTGGGTGATATGCCCGCCCTGGTTCAGCATGGCCACCGCGCGGCGGCTGGCGTCAAACTCCACAGGCAGTGTGATAAGCGCGAACAGCACCGCCAGGGCAAACAGCACGATGCCCACGGTAATCAGCGGCCGAATGCTCATCACAAGGCCTAGAATGACAATGGGCATGCTGAGGTTTGAGCCAATGGACACCACCGGCACGAGAGCCGAGCGCAGCTTCAGCGGCGCGTACCCCTCTTTTTTCTGCATGGCATGGCCCACCTCATGGGCGGCGATGCCAAGCGCCGCCACGCTGGCGGAACCGTAGACGCCCTCTGACAGGCCCAGGGTTTCCTTGCGGGGATCGTAGTGGTCGGTCAGCTGGCCGGCCACAGGCTGTATGGTGACCACATCATTGCCGTTTTGCCGCAGGATGTCCTGCGCCACGGCGGCAGCCGGCACACCGCGCTGGGTGCCCACCTTGGCATAGCGGCTGTAGGCGGACTTAACCGCGCCTTGCGCGAGCAGGCCCAGCCCCAGGGCGATAAGGACCAGAATGTAGGTATAATCAAAATACATCGCGTTCACTCCTTCGTGGTTGATGTCTTCTCTTATATTATACACCAACGCAACGAGTGATACACAAAGCCCGCCCGGGAATACCGGGCGGGCTCGTTGGTTAGCCTTTGTGCTTCTACCCTTGCATCAACAAGAGCAGAACCTGTTCAGTCCTTACCGGCCGAACTGCGCGTCGTTGTTGCCGGAGTCGGTGGTCCACATTTCCAGCATGTTGATGGGGTCGTTGAAGTCAGCAATCCAGCCGTTGCGGGCGAAGTCGAAGTTGCCCTGTTTGCGTTCGTTGAGGAACACGTTCCATTCCTGGGTCTCCAGTTTCACTTCGATGCCGACCTGCGCCAGGTCCTGCTGAATCAGTTCACCAATCTGCTGGTGAGAGGCGTTGGTGTTGAAGATGTAGGTCAGCGTCATGGGTTCAACCAGCTTGTTGTCGTCGCCGACTTCCAGGCCAGCTTCCTTAAACAGCGCCACGGCATCTTCCACGCTGGGCTCAACGGGGTAGTAGCCATCCTCCACCGGGTAGGTGAAGTCACCGTCGTTGGATTTGAACACACCGCCCTGGCCATCCAGCATGCCAGCGGGGATGAAGGAGGTGGCGGGCACTTGGCCAGTCTGGGCGACGGACTCGATGATGTAGTTGCGGTCAATCAGGCGACCAATGCCCTTGCGCAGCGCAGCAGCCTGTTCAACGGTCATGCCGTCAAAGATGGGGCTGTTCACGTTGAAGATGGCATAGTAGGTGCCCAGTTCGTCCACCTTGTGGAACTCGGGGGTGTCAATCAGCGTCTTGATCTGGTCCGGAGGCACGGTGTCGATGAAGTCGAGGTCGCCCGCCACGTAGGCGTTGTAGATGACCACTTCGTCAGCGGACAGCATGAACTCCAGCCGCTCCAGCTTCACAGCTTCGGCGTTCCAGTAGTTGGGGTTCTTCACATAGGCCATGGATTCGCCGTGGGTCCACTCGGTCAGCATGAAGGGACCGGAGGACACAAAGCCCGCTTCCAGCGCCCAGGCACCAGGGCTGACCACGTTGCCGTCAGCATCCTTGTAGCCTTCCGCCGCTTCAACCGACGCCTGATGCACCGGGAAGAAGGTGGGGAACGCAGCCAGATCCAGGAAGTAGGCAGTGGGGGCAGACAGCTTCACGGTGAAGGTTTTGCCGTCTTCAGAGGCCACCACGTTGATGGCGGGCGCCAGGTCGTACTGACCGGTGGGGTTTTCTTCGGCGTCCACTTCGGCGTCGACGTAAGCGCCGTCCACCAGGTTGTACTTGCCCTTGCCTTCGGTGTTCTCAGCATAGTTGTAGTAGCCTTCGATGCTGCCGAACATGTAGGCATAGTCAGCGGCGGTTTCGCCGGCAACGGCACGCTTCCAGGAATACTCAAAGTCTTTGGCCGTCAGCGGGTCGCCGTTGGACCACTTGAGGTCATCGCGGATGGTGAACACATAGGTCATGCCGTCTTCAGAAACTTCCACACCGGTGGCGAAGTTGGGGGCCAATTCGCCCTTTTCGTCATAGGTGTACAGGCCGCCAAAGCTGTTGGCCGCCAGGCTCGCACCGTCCACGGTGGAGTTCAGCGCCGGGTCCAGCTTGTCAGGCTCGGAGGCCAGCTGCAGGCGCAGGGTGGTCTCATCGCCCTTGGTGGCCAGGTGGAAGAACTTGGTGCCAAAGGGGTTGGAGTAGTAGCCTTCCACTTCGGGCTTGGCCAGATAGATGTCATTGTAGTAGTAAATCGGGATGAGCGCGCCGGTATCCATCAGCATGTCTTCTGCCTGATGCATCAGCGCCTCGCGCTTGACATAGTCGGTGGTCGTTTTAATTTCCTGAATCAGGGCGTCAAACGCTTTCCACTCGGGCGCAGAGGACGCGGCTTTGGTGCCCTCGGCGGCTTCGGTGGCCGCTTCTTCAGCAGCGGGTTCTTCGGCGGCTACCACAGCAACCTCTTCAGCGGCGGGTTCTTCCGCGGCTTCAGCGGCTACTTCTTCAGCGGCCTCTTCAGTGGCTTCTTCGGTGGCTACTTCTTCGGCAACCTCTTCAGTCGCTTCTTCAGTGGCTTCCTCTGCAACCTCTTCGGTGGTCTCGCCGGCGACGACTTCAGCGGCCTCGGCGGCAGCCTGCTCAGCGGCGGCGGCTACTTCGGCGGCCTTGGCGGCAGCTTCTTCGGCGGCCTTGGCGGCAGCGTCAGCGGTTTCCTGCGCCATGGTCTTGGCGGTATCCAGCTCGCCCTGCAGGCTGGTTACCTGGGTGGTCAGGTCGTCAACCTTCTTTTGCAGGTCGCCCTTCTGACCGTTGGTGACAAAGGCGAATACTGCAACGGCGACCAGCGCCACTGCCAGCACAATCGCCAGCACCTTTGAGGAATTACCTGGTTGGTTTGACATATTTCTCTCCTCCTATTCTAGGGTTCCCTATATCATACCCACTTCATGGGCACTTGGGACAGACTTCAGGCAATTTGCGGATTATGGCACGCCACTTCATGTCCGGGCGCCAGTTCCCGCAGTTCCGGGGTCACCTCAGCGCATATATCCAGCCTGTGTCGGCAGCGGTTGCGGAACGCGCATCCGCTTGGCAGGTTCAGCGGGCTTGGTACTTCCCCTTCCAGCACAATGCGGTGGCGCTCACGGGCCAGCTTTGGGTCGGGGATGGGGATGGCTGAGATCAGCGACTGCGTATAAGGATGCATGCTGCGGTTGATGATGTCATCCGATGCCGCCGTCTCTACGATTCTACCCAAGTACATCACCGCGATGCGGCGGCTCATGTGATGCACCACATGCAGGTCATGGGCGATGAACAAATACGCCAGGCCCAGCCGCTCCTGCAGTTCTTCAAATGTATTAATAATCTGCGCTTGAATGCTGACGTCCAGCGCTGAGACCGGCTCATCGCACACGATAAACTCAGGGTCCACCGCTAACGCCCGGGCGATGCCGATGCGCTGGCGCTGGCCGCCCGAAAACTCATGCGCGTAGCGGCGCTTGTGGTCAGAGTTCAGGCCAACCAACTCCAGCAACTCCACCACTTTTTCATCGCGTTCCTTTTCGCTGCTGTGCAGTTTGTGAATGTCCAGCGCCTCGCCCACGATGTCGTTGACGGTCATGCGCGGGTTCAGAGAAGAATACGGGTCCTGAAACACCACCTGCATCTGTTTGCGCAGGCCCTGTATGTTGTGGTCGTCTATTTCCTCGCCCTTAAACTTGATGGAGCCCGCGGTGGGCTTATACAGCCGCAGCAGGCTTCTGCCCACTGTGGTCTTGCCGCAGCCGCTCTCACCGACCAGGCCCATGGTTTCGCCCGCGTCAATGGTGAAGCTAACGCCGTCCACCGCCTTCAGCATGGTGGTTTTGAACATGCCTGTCTTGATGGGGAAATGTTGTTTGAGGCCATTGACCTCCAGCAGGTGTTCAGCCATTGTTCTGTCCTCCCTGCGCCGGGGCTTGCGGCTTCACGTTCATCCAGCAGGCGGCGCGGTGGTTTTCGTTGATTTCAATTTCCTCAGGCTGTTCTGACAGGCAGATGTTCATGGCGCTGTCACAGCGCGCCGCGAAGGCGCAGCCCTTGGGCATGTTCAGCAGGTCAACGGGGGAGCCGCCAATGGGCGTCAACCGCTCCTTGGTGGTCGTCATCTTGGGAATGGAGCGCAGCAGCCCCTTGGTATACTCGTGTTTGGGGTTGTAAAAAATCTCATCCGCCGTGCCGCGCTCGCAGATACGGCCGGCGTACATCACGTTGATTTCGTCGCACATTTCCGCGATGACGCCCAGGTCATGGGTAATCATGATAATGGCCATGCCCAGTTTGTCCTTCAGTTCGCGCATTAGTTCCAGGATTTGCGCCTGGATGGTCACGTCCAGCGCCGTGGTCGGCTCATCGGCGATGAGGATGTCCGGTTCGCAGGCCAGCGCCATAGCAATCATCACGCGCTGGCGCATGCCGCCGGACAGCTGATAGGGGTACTGCTTCAGCCGCTTTTGCGGCTCATTCACGCCCACCAGCTGCAGCATTTCCAGCGCCCGCTCCCGCGCCTGTTTGCGGTCGCGGTCCGTGTGCAGGCGAATGGCCTCGGTCAGCTGGTTTTCCACCGTATACACGGGGTTTAGGCTGGTCATGGGGTCCTGGAAAATAATGGAAATCTTGGCACCGCGTATCTGGCGCATCTGGTTGTTGCTCAGTTGTGTGATGTCGGTGCCGTCAAAGACAACTTCGCCTTCTGATATTTTGCCGGGGTGGTCCAGTATCCGCAGAATGGAGTAGGCGGTGACCGACTTGCCGGAGCCGGACTCGCCCACGATGCCCAGCACCTTGCCCCGCTCCAGGTTGAAGTTGATGCCGTTGACGGCGCGCACTTCACCGGACTCTATCGGAAATACCGTATGGAGGTTTTTAACCTGCAACAGATGTTCTGACATACTATCTCCTCAGTTTGGGGTCAAAGGCGTCGCGCAGGCCATCGCCCAACAGGTTGAACGACAGCACAATCAGGCAGATGCCCAGCGCGGGAAAGAGCATTTTGAACGGGTATATCTGCATGCCGCCCCGGGCCAGGTTGGCCAGGCTGCCAAGCGAGGGCATGGGCGCCTGCACGCCCAGGCCGATGAAGCTAAGGAAGCTTTCGGTGAAGATGGCGCTGGGAATTTGCAGGGCGATGGATATGAAGATGACGGAAATGCAGTTGGGCAGGATGTGCTTGCGGATAATTCTGGGCGCTTTGGCACCCAGGGCCTTGGCGGCCAGCACGTATTCGTTGTTCTTGATGGACAAAATCTGCCCGCGCACCAGGCGGGCCATGCCCACCCAGTACAGCGCGCCAAACACCACGAACAGGCTTAACATATTGGTGCCCAGCGCCGCCAGCACCGTGCCCCGCAGGCTGTCACCCAACACCTGGTTTAGCACCACCGACAGCATAATCACCATCAGGATATCGGGCAGGGAGTAGATGATGTCCACAATGCGCATCATGATGATGTCCACCTTGCCGCCCACACAGCCCGAGAGGGGGCCATACAGCAGGCCGGTGAT